>NZ_WSFU01000141.1 GCF_016820635.1 Anaeromonas gelatinilytica
AAGCCTTTGGACTATTATATCAAACTAGAGTAGCATATTCTAATGAATTGCAAAATAGGGTAGATTGAAGAAGGAATTAAACAAACCTATAGGGTTTTATAATGTTTTGGCAACGATGTATTATGCAAATACCAAATCTTAAAATATCTGATTTAATTGCTAAAGTACCTATAGTTCAAGGAGGTATGGGAGTAGGAGTTTCTCTATCTTCTTTAGCAGGGTCAGTAGCTAAAAATGGGGGGATTGGAGTAATTTCAGGAGTAGAAATAGGATTTAATGAACCTGATTACTTTTTAAATAAAAAAGAAGCTAATTTGAGATCATTAAAAAGACATATAAAAAAGGCTAAAAAAATATCTAATGGTGGAATAGTTGGAATTAATCTCATGACTGTTCTTAATAATTTTGAAGAACTAGTAAAGGAATCAATTAAAGAAAAGATTGATATTATATTTTCTGGAGCAGGTTTACCCTTAGGTCTTCCTAAACTCACAAAAGGAAGTAACACTAAAATTGTACCTATAATATCTTCGGCTAAAGCTGCAAAAATCATATGTAAAAATTGGGATAAAAAGTATGATATAATTCCTGATGCCATAGTAGTAGAAGGTCCCAAAGCTGGTGGTCATTTAGGCTTTAAAAAAGAAGATTTAAATGATAAAAATATTAATTTAGTAAATATAGTTAAAGATGTAGTAAATATAATAAAACCCTTTGAAACAAAGTACAATAAATCTATACCTATTATCGCTGGAGGAGGAGTATATGATGGTAAAGACATTGGAAATCTGTTAATAGCTGGAGCATCAGGAGTACAACTGGGAACAAGATTTGTTGCTACAAAAGAATGTGATGCCTCTGAGAAATTCAAAAAAAATTTTATTAACTGTAAATCTGATGATATAGTTATTATAAAAAGTCCCGTAGGCATGATAGGTAGAGCAATTTCTAATAAATTCTTAAATAGTGTATCTTCACAAGATAAAACTCCTAAAAGATGTATAGCCAATTGCCTTAAACCTTGTATTCCAAGTAAAGCTCCTTATTGCATTGCAGAAGCATTAATTAATGCACAAAAAGGAAATATGGATGATGGATTTGCATTTGCAGGTGCAAATGCATATAAAGTTAATAAAATCATACCTGTAAAAACATTAATCAATAATTTAATGGAAGAAACTACCTATTATTTAAAAAATCATTAAATATACACAAAATCCATACCAAATTAATTTGGTATGGATTTTTTTACTCTCTTGTCAATAATTTTATTAAAGACTCTTCTTCAACTATGTCATCCATTGAATCAAAACCTAATTCTTGTAATATCTTAAGAACATTTAGATTATCATAGGGAGTCATAATTAAAGAGTCTTCTCCAAATTCATTAACTATCTTAGTAGCTTTATTTGCTTCTATGTTAGTCCTTGGTCCTCCTACACATCCTCCTTCACATCCCATTCCTTCTACAAAATTTACTTCTATTTTTTCTCTTGTAGAAAGATAATCTAATGTTTTTTTGCAATCTTTTACTCCGTCAACTCTTTTAGATTTTAATTTAATTAATCTTTGAGGAGCAATTCTATTTACTACTGTCTTAACTGAAAAACTAACTCCTCCAGTTCTGGCATATACTCTCCCTCCAAAAGAAGCTTGATCCTTTTCATCCCCATCTAATGACTCTAATTCTATTTCTAAGGATTTAAATATTTCTTCTAATTCTCTAAAAGTTAATACAAAATCAATGTCTTCTTTTAAGTCTGGTTCTTTTGCCTCTGATTTCTTTGCAATACATGGCCCAATAAAAACTACTTTAGATTCTGGATATAATTTTTTAATTATTCTTCCCGAAGCAATCATTGGAGAAATAGATGGAGACATGTGATTAAATGCTTTAGGATAATTTTTTTTGGTTAAATTAAACCAAACAGGACAGCAACAACTTGTTAAGAAGAAATCATCTTCTTTTTTAACTAAATTATTAAATTCATGGGCTTCTTTTATCGTAAGTATATCTGCAAACATTGCCACTTCTATCATATCCTGAAATCCTAAAAGTTTTAAAGCTGTTCTTATTTGACCAAGAGATACATGGTCTCCAAATTGTCCTGCTATAGCTGGTGCTACAGTAGCATATATATTTATATCCCTATTCTTTAACATATCTATTAAAGGAATAAACTCTATCTTATCCTCTAATGCTCCAAAATCACAATCACTGATACATTGTCCACAACTTAAACATTTATCATTAACTATAACAGGGCCTTTCTTTCTTCTATAAATTTGAGCTTCATAACGACATACATTATCGCAAATACATCCTTCCTTATGACAATATTCACATACACCTTCTATTTTGGATACTACCGGTTTTTTTATATTTTGAATTTTCTTTATTTCATTAAGCTCATCTCCAAATTGATTATTTCCATTGGCTTCTAATCCCATAGCTACTCGTATTTGGTCATTTATAAAACCTAAATCTTTATCTTTAAATTCATATTTCTCTTTTATATCTAAAGCCAACCTATTCAAATCTTTTACTTCCTTTAACTCTCCATTCCAATATCTCTTAACTAATTCAGAAAATATTTCCATTCTTTTTCGTTGAAATTCAGTGAATGCATTTAAAGATATATTTATCACCCTTTCAATTAATAATATCACTATTTAGTATATACATTTAAATTATCTATTAAACTAAAGTTTCATCTAGATAATAATTTACTTTAATTTTATTAAATATGAATTATACCATTTAACAATACTATATTTAGTTATTATTAACATAATATTCTGTGAATTCCTTATACTTATTATAACTAAATAATGCATCCTCCTTGATATCATCAAATATAACTCTATAACTCTTTTCACCCCATGGAGATATTTTCTTTATATAATCAATATTAATTATATAGCTTCTATGACTCCTATAAAACATCTGATTATCCAGTTTATCATAAATTGAAGATAAAGTTCCAGTAGTTTGAATTTTTTCTTCTTTTGTATGTATAACAATTTTTCTATCTAATTTTTCAATAAATATAATTTTGTCAAAGTCTAGGAAGTTAAGTACATTTTCTTTCTTATAAGCCAACCTTTTCAATTTTATACCCTCCTATTTATTATATTTATTGAATTAAATAATATCATATTTTCTAAAAAATGTAAATATTCTAACTAAATATAAGTTAAATATACATTTATAAGAAATTTTTTCATAATAAAACAAACAAACTTCATTATTGTAGTTTAGAACATTCATATTAACCTTTCAAACATAATTGACAGGTTTATATTATTTTTTATAGAATCTTTTATTAACATAATAAAAAATCCGCAAAATATAAGACGTTATAGAGGGAGGTAATTCCAATGCACATACTTACCAATCAGTATACGACCCTGAGAAAATATCAAATAATTTGTATAAGGAGGATTTAAAGTGAAAAGAACTAAAAGTGTTATATCTTTATTTATTTCTTTAGTTATGGTAATTTCTTTAATTTCTTTCAGTTTTGCAGACAATAATGATATTAAGGCTAAAAGTAATGAAAAGGTGGATAAACCAATAGAAAAAATCCAAGACAAAAATAATGACAAGGTATTTGATAATCTAACCAAAAAATTAGATAAAAAAGATGATAGAGATGAATTCCCAGTAATAGTTGTATTTAATAAAGAAATTAATAAAAAACAAATGAAAGATATTGAAAATACTTTAGGTAAAATCAAAGTTAAACATGAATATGAAAATATTCCTAGTATATCCGCTACTCTAACAAAATCTCAAATAGATAAATTATCTAATATGGATATAGTAAAAAGCATCGAATATGATATGGAAGTGAAAGTGTCAAATGATACTGCAACAGAATGGTTTGGAGTAAATAAAGCTTCTTCAGATTTTGGTTTAACTGGAGATAGAGATGGTGGTTTAAAGAATTATTCAAAAGATGACGTAGTTGTTGCAGTAATAGATACTGGTATAGATAGTAATCATGTGGATCTTGATAATGGTAAAGTCATAGCATGGCACGATTATATAAAAGGTCAATCAACTCCTTACGATGATAATGGACATGGTACTCATGTATCTGGAATTATTGCAGGTGAAGGAGATGGAAATTCTAATTATAAAGGTGTAGCTGAAGGATCTGCCCTAATAGGTCTTAAAGTTTTAAGTAGTAGTGGTAGAGGTAGTATGAGTGATTGTACTGCTGCATTAGATTGGTGTATAGCAAATAAGGACACCTATGGTATCGATGTTATAAATATGAGTCTGGGTACATCTGGTAGTTCCGACGGTACTGATGCAACCTCTCTTGCCGTAAATAGAGCTGTAGATGCAGGTATATCTGTAGTAGTAGCTGCTGGTAATAGTGGCCCAGCTAAATATACAATAGGTTCTCCTGGAGCAGCTGAAAAAGCTATTACAATAGGTGCTATGGCAGATGTAGGTGAAGGTGGATTTAATTTAACTGATTTCTCAAGTAGAGGACCTACAGCTGACGAAAGAATTAAACCTGATATATCAGCTCCTGGATATAATATTATGGCTGCTAAAGCTAATTCTTCTAACTCCTATGTATCATACAGTGGTACTAGCATGGCAACTCCATTTACCGCAGGTACTGTAGCTTTAATGCTTGATGCAAATCCTAATTTAACTCCTAATGAAGTTAAGAATACTTTAATGTCTACCTCAGTAGATATGGGACCTGATGGAAAAGATATAGAATATGGAATGGGAAGATTGGATGCATTTGAAGCTATTAATACTGTTGGTCAATATAATGGAACAAATATAAATGTACCAAATGTATTATATGAATCAGATAAAATCAACACTGCAAATGGATCAGATTTATGGACTTTTGATGTGAACAACATAGATTATCCTATTTCAATAACAATGATTATGCCAAATTGGCAAAGTAGTTGGCTCGGTTCCACTCCAGACTTCGACATATATTTATATGATTCTAATGGTAATGAAGTCGGTAATTCTCTAACATCTAATAGACAAGAAAATATTACATTTACACCAACAACAAATGGTACCTATACTTTAAAAGTAAAATCTTATTCTGGTACTGGTAACTATTTCTTTGATATTAGTGTAGGTGGAAGCAATTTAACTTTAACTGAAAATCAATAAATTCAAAGATACCTGTGGCTAAGCCACAGGTATTTCTATTTTATTGCTTTGGAAAATTTTTTATTTTTTAAGTATATTTAAAAATCATTATCATTTTTAACAATATTTCTAAAATCATCTAAAATTGATATTGCCATTTTTAAATTCTTCATAGCATTTATCTTATCTCTCTATTTTGCATAACTATAAGCTCCATTATATTACAAAAAGAAAAACCTATAAAGATTTAACTTTATAGGTCTATTTTACGTTCTAAAATATAACCAGTCGTGAATAAAAATACAATGATTAATGTTATGCTAAATATTAATGAAGGAACATTCATTTCTAATCCAGGTACATTAAATTCATTCATTGTTATTCCAATCTCATTTAAACCCTCCATATTAATTTTTATACCAAAAGGTATTTTATTTTCTATAAGCACTGTAATAGCTGAAATAGCAGTATTTAATAAAATAAAGATTATAAATGATATAAACTTTCCTACTTTCTTAGTACCCAATGCAGCCTTACTTATTGCAATAGAAAAATATACAGTTAATATAAATATTACCGATTGAATAACCCCTAAAATCAAAAATATTATCATCTCTGGAGTTTTCATTATTTCTTGCATATAATTTATAAAATTAGAAAATATAGGTTCTTCTACTAATCCAGAATATTTATTTAACATCAAAGCAACAAATCCTATTTGTACAATACCATATAAAACATACCATAAAATAGTAACTAATAGTTTTGATAATACTATAGAAACTCCTGATATTGGAAGAGTCAAAGTAAGATATGCTCTATCTTCATATACTTCTTTACTGAAAGAATTTATAAAAAGTATCAATATTGCTATACTACCACCAATAATACTTATCATTGACAAAGTTATTGTACTAGGTACATTATCTATATCAGCTCTTATTAATAAAACAGTACTTAATAAAATCATTGTTATAAAAACTATCCCAACAAATCTCATACTTCCTTTAATCTCATATTTCATGAATTTTAACATTATTTAAACACCTCCCTATATAATTCATCTATAGACATAGATTTTTCAACCCTTAATTCTTCCACATCTCCAGTTAACACTATCTCTCCATATTTCAAAAATGCTACTTCATTAAACACTCTTTCCAAATCCTGTACTAAATGAGTAGTTATAATCATAGCGCTATCTTCATTATAATTATTAATTATAGCATCTAATATTTTCTCTCTGGCCACTGGATCAACCCCAGCTATAGGTTCATCTAATATATATAATTTTGCTCTTCTAGATAATACTAAAATAAGATGAAGTTTTTCAATCATACCTTTAGATAACTTATTAACTTTTATATTTTCCTCTAATTCCATAAATTTCAGTAATTCTTTAGCTCTATCCATATCGAAATCATCATAAAAATCATTAAAGAAATTTAATGCATCTTCAATCTTCATCCATTTATATAAAAAATTCCTATCTGGAAGATAAGAAACTATAGACTTTGTTTCAATTCCAGGTTTCTTATTGTCAATATAAACTTCTCCTTTAGATTGAGTTAAGATTCCCATTAATATTTTTATCATTGTAGTTTTTCCACTACCATTTGGTCCCAATAGACCTACTATTTTTCCCTTTTCAATATTTAAATCAACATCTTTTAAAGCTATCTTATTCATATAAGATTTACTTAGTCCTTTCATTTCTACAATATTATTCATTATTCTCACTTCCTTTCAATTCTTCTGAAACAATACTTAATATTTCTTCTTTATTAAATCCTAATTCTTTCATTTTTAATATAAAAGATTTAATCATTTCTCTTGATAATTCTTTCTTCAATTGTGCTATCATACTCCTATCCTCCATAATAAAAGTTCCCTTACCTCTTTTAGTAAAAGTTATTCCTTCTCTTTCCAATTCCTGATATGCTCTTTGAACAGTATTAGGATTTACTTTAAGCTCCTCTGACATATCTCTTACAGACATCAATTTTTCCCCTTCTCTTATCTCTTCCTTAATTAGTTTTATTTTTATATAATCCATTAGTTGAATATATATAGGTATATTATTATCAAAATTCACTGCTTCACCTCCAATATTAATGTACTAAGCATATAATACACTAATGCTATAATGTTGTCAACAAATTATTAAAATTAATTTGTAACTAAATAGGTTACAAACAAATATAATGTATTAAGCTATATGAGAGGAGGCTTCATATGTCTGGTAAACGTGGAATAGGAGGAATATTCGACTGTTGCAACAGCGAATTATTATTTTTCTTCTTACTATTAGTAGTTTTATTTATGCCTTACGGATTTGGAAAATACTAATTTTTGTAATACCTTTTTAAAAATAAAAGTCAATCCAAAATTTTGGATTGACTTTTATTTTTATCATACTTTACATATCTCAAATAAATCTTTTATTTCTTCTTTTATTTCATTTATCTTTTCATTTTCATATGGATGAAGTTTGTTTTTACCTACCATTACTAAATCTCCATCTCTAAAATTTTGTAATATATACTTTTTACTTCCCTTTAAATACTCTGCTATATTTAAAATATCCTCTTTATCTATTAATTCTTTACATAATGTAGTTCTAAATTCATAATCCACACCTGAGTTTCTTATTATTTGAATACTTTCTTTTATTTTTTTTACATCTACTATTGAATTAACAACATCTTCATACTTATCAAATGAAGTTTTTATATCCATAGCTATATAATCTAATAAATTATTTTCCAGCAGTTTTTTTATTCTATTAGGATTTGTTCCATTAGTATCTAGTTTAACATGAAATCCTTCATCTTTTATTTCTTTAATTAAATCATATATGTCATCATATAAAGTTGGTTCTCCACCACTTATCGTAACTGCATCAATAAATTTTTTTCTTTTATTTAAAAACTTAAATATTTCTTCTATATTTATATGTGATTTATCATTGTCAACAATATGAGAATTATGACAATAAGGACATTTAAAATTACATCCTTTTATAAATAACACTGTAGATATTTTATCTGGATAATCTATAAAAGAACTTTTTTCCATCTCACAAATTTCCATAGCCATACTATATTGCCTGCCCATCTTTAAGACTATGACCAGCATCGAATTCTAATCTATCCTTATATTCTGCTTTTTTTCCTTTATTCCAAGACTGTACTGGTCTATGAAAACCAACTACCCTAGTCCACACCTCTGTATCCTTACCACAATAAGGACATTTAAATTGTTCCCCTTTAAGATATCCATGTTCTTCACATATACTATAAGTAGGAGTAATAGTGAGGTAAGGTATTCTACTATTTGCAAAACCTTTCTTTAATAATTCTTTCACTGTCTCTATATTATTAATTTCTTCTCCAATAAATCCGTGAAACACTGTTCCTCCAGTATATCTTATTTGCAATTCTTCTTGAAGCTCTAACGCTTCAAATATATCTTTCGTATGTCCAACAGGCAATTGAGTAGAATTAGTATAATAAGGTTCCTCATCCCCTTGAGTTATAATATTTGGATACATCCTTTTATCCATTCTTGCAAATCTATAAGCTGCCCCTTCAGCTGGAGATGCTTCTAAATTCCATAAACTTCCTGTCTCTTCTTGAAATATTTGTATAACTCGATTCATAAATTCCATTATTTCAATAGAAAATTCTAATCCTTCTTCAGAAGTAATATCTTTACCTAATAAGTTCAAACAAGCTTCATTCATTCCATTTAAACCAATAGTACTAAAATGATTCTTAAAGTATTCCCCATGTTCATCTTTAATTCCTTGAAGATAATATCTTGAATAAGGATATAACCCTACATTCATATATTTTTCTAATGCAATTCTTTTAGTTTCACAAATATTCTTTGCTGTTTCCATTAATTCTCTAACTCTTTTCTTAAATTCTTCCTTAGTCTTCGATATATGACCTATTCTTGGCATATTAAGAGTTACTACGTTTATAGATCCAGTCATAGGATTTGCTCCAAACAATCCTCCGCCTCTTTTTCTTAACTCACGATTGTCTAAACGCAATCGACAGCACATACTTCTTACATCTTCAGGTTTCATATCACTATTTACAAAATTAGCAAAATAAGGTGTTCCAAATTTCCCAGTCATTTCCATTATACTATTAGACACCTCTGAATCCCATGGAAAATCATCTGTTATATTTATAGTTGGAATAGGAAAACTAAAACTTCTTTCAGCTCCATCTCCCTCCATCATAACTTCACAGTATGCCTTATTAAACATATCCATTTCCTTTTGAAATTCTCCATAAGTTTTATCCATTATATTCCCACCAATAATTACTGGCATATTCTTAATCATAGGATGAGGAGTAATATCTAATGTAATATTAGTAAAAGGCGTCTGAAATCCAACCCTAGTTGGTACATTAAGATTAAATATAAATCCTTTCATTAATTTTTTAACTTCTTTATAATTTAAATTATCATAATATATAAATGGTGCTGCATAAGTATCTAATGAGCTTATAGCCTGAGCTCCAGCGGCTTCCCCTTGTAATGTATATAACCAATTAACTATCTGTCCTAATAATGACTGTAAATGTTTTGGAGGTTTAGATTCTATTTTTTCTTTTGCTCCTCTAAATCCTTCTCTTAATAGAGCTTCTAAATCCCATCCACAACAATAAGGTGCTAATAACCCTAAATCATGTATATGAAGATCTCCTTTTATATGGGAATCTCTCATTTTTTTAGTATAAATTTTATTTAACCAATATTTCTTTGTAATAGACTCTACTATGTGATTATTCAATCCTTGAAGACTAAACCCCATATTTGCATTTTCATTTACTTTCCAATCTTCCAATGAAACATATTCATCTATCATTTTTTCTGCATCCATAAAAAGATTTTTAACTTCCCTTAACTCTTCATGCTTATTCCTATATAATATATAAGCTTTTGCTGTTTTAGCGTGTCCCTCTTCTATGAGAACTTTTTCGACAATATCTTGTATATCTTCTACATTAGGTATTCCTACACCATAAGCTTCACTTAGTATTTTTTCCACCATATTAGAAAGCCTTTGAGCCTCATCGATATTTTTACCGCCAACGGATTTAGCTGCATTAAATATTGCATCTTGAATCTTTTCTAAATCAAAATCAACTATATTTCCATTTCTTTTTTGAACCCTTGAAATCAAGTAATTACCCCCTCATATTGTGGTTGCTTTTTATTCTGTACATATATATTGTATATTATACATGCTATAATGTACAGTTATTTTATGTAAAATAATCCATTTTATGTTATAATCCAAAAGAATATTTATAAAATCATACTATTGGACTAATAATTAATCTTATTAAATATTGTATTTTTATCATTCTGTTTCATTTATAAATCTCACTTCTTATTTTTATTTACCATAATAGAATAACATACTAAATATTGAGTATATATTTAAATTTCTTAATTAATATTGTCTTTTAAAAATTTGATACTGATCACAATTAAAAATCCTATAAATTGGTATACTTATAAATAAGAAATTAAATAAGAGGAGGAAAATTATGAACTCAATTGATATTTTAGTAAATGAACATAACAACATAAAAAAAATATTAAAAATTGTTAGATGTATGTGTATAGAAATTGTAGAAGGAAAAGAAATTAATGGAGATGATTTCCGTGATATTATAGATTTCATCAGAAATTATGCTGACAAATATCATCATGGAAAAGAAGAAGATATGTTATTTAAATATATGTCTAAAGAATTATCAAAAGATATTGGTGAAGGTCCCGTAAGAGGAATGTTCATAGAACATGATTACGGTAGAAGCTTTGTAATACAACTAGACATGGCTATTAAAGCTTATGAAAACGGAAATAATAATGCTAAAGTAGATATTATTGCAAATGCTGTTGGTTATGCTAATTTATTAAATAATCATATTACAAAAGAAGATAATGTTATATATAAATATGCATCTAAACATTTGTCTAAAGAAACATTAAATAAATTAGACTCAGAATTTAAGGTTATTGAAAATAAAAATGAAAATTTAGATAAAAAGAAAAAATATATTGATTTAATTGATAGATTAGAAAAAAAATATAACTGCTAAGAGAATATTCTCTTAGCAGTATTTCATATTAATTTTCTTTCTTCGTTATTTAATTCCTTTATTGCATAATAAAAATCCTAAGTAGACTAACTTAAACTTAAATTCTAAATTTTAATTTTCTACATTGATTAGTTTACATGCAAACTAATCAATAGCATAAACTACACCTCTATGACTCACTATATAATTAATAAATTATTTAGGCAACAAAAAAGATGACTTATCAAAAAGTCATCTTTTTTACTTATTAATAATATGGATAATAATCATATCCAGGATAGTAATCATATCCGGGATAGTAATCATATCCGGAATAACCAGGATAATATGGGGAAAAACCATATCCGGGATATCTTCTACGTCTTCTAAGTAAAGAGCCTAATAATGCTAATCCTATAAAATCTCTAAAAAGTCTACGTCTACCAAAATATGGTCTTTGTTGTGCTGAAATTCCTCTACTCATTGCTCTTCTCTCTCGTAAATCTTCTTCTATCTCAGGATAGTCAACAATTACTTCATCATATATTTCATCTATCATTCCCTCTAATTTTTCCTCTGACGGCATATCATACATAGGAGATTCATAAGGATAATGCCTCATTATTGTATCTTCGATCTTAGGATAAATCTTTTTATAGGTTTCAGGATAAGGTACATCTTGTTTCATTCAAAAGCCTCCTTTACAATTATTATTCAATATTATCCTATGTATAAATAGCATCATTGGTGAATTAATTTTTTTCATTAATTATAACTATAATTTTTCAAATACTCATCTTATTATAAATAAATTGGAAAGCACAAAATATTTTTAACTTCTATGCTTCTACATTTGAACCTTGAGTTACATCTTCAGTTTTATTTTTTTTAATACCTATTAGTATGACATGTAAAATAATTCCTACTGCTAATCCCCAAGCTGCTCCTTTAATTGCTAATATTGCTGCCATAACACCTGCAATACCCCTTTGCGTATCTTTAGAACATAAATTCATAGCTAGTCTTGTACAAACATATCCTTGAACCAACATTGTTAGTGATAATGCAACTGGTAAAATAGGTTCAACTAGAGATACAATAGGTATTAACGCAACAGATATAAATGTTGCTAGCCTAAACGTTCCTATTCCACCAAATATCGAGTCCATTGCCGAACGTCCTTCTTTATACCTTTGAGCAACAGCTGCTGTTACTGCCGACCAAAGTGGCCCACATAAAGGAACATAAGGAGTTACTAATGACATAATTATATTTCTAAATCCACTGATTAAATTTGATCTATTTGAATTGAAATCGATTTTTTCATCAGTTCTTACTTCGTCAGCCTCATTTATCAATGCCTCACTAGTAACAAAATCCCCAAAAGCTATTATATAAACTATGAGTGCCATAGGTACAGCAGCTATAAAAACATCTATTCCAGGAAAACCTATACCAAATGGACTTACTGTTTGAATAATTCCAAAAAAATCAGGAATATGAATAATTGAACCGAATTCTATCACTGGTGCAGGCAATTCTTTTGCAATAGGACCTACAATTATACTTATGATTATTGCTGGTAGCATACCATATTTCCCAAACCTGTAAGCAAGTTTGCTTTTCTTCTTTAATCTTCTGAAACTTTCAGAAAATAATATATAGAAAGAAATAATAGCACCTATACTTATAGATATTGGATATATGCCATATCTTCCTGCGATATCAAACTCTCCAATAACTGCTGACAACCCAGCACCTAGTAATATTCCTGCTTTTATAGAATCTGGAACAATATTTATGATTTTACCTGCACTACCTGTAATGCCCATCAATATAAAAATTATACCAACTAATAATTGTAATGCTATTATTGCATGTATTCTTTCAACTCCTACTGCAAAATTACTTACAAATGCTGTTGTTAATGGTATAGCTGGTGTAATCCAACCAGGTATAACAGGATCTCCTAATAAAGAATGGATGGAATATAATAATCCATTAATTATTACCATTCCCCATGCAATTTCAAATGGTATTCCTAATACATCTATCATAATTGGCACAGCACCTAAGCAAGTAGCACACATTAAAATACCTTGTAATGCTTCAGACCATTCCCACTTATAATGTATAAAAGGTATCCTTACTTTAAATATACCTGCTGATAAATATGGTTGTTCCTTACCATGTTCTCTATATTTGACCATAAGTTTCCTCCCTTTATATTTTTAAAATTTAATATTAAATCTTCTTTCATATTCTTTAGCTAAATCAACTCTAAAATCTGGATGAGCAATATTTATTAATGCTTCTGCTCTTTCTCTAAGAGTCTTACCTTTAAGTTTTGCAATACCATATTCTGTAACTATAAAATCAACATCATTTCTTGAAGTCGTTACTGTAGCTCCTTTATCTAATAAAGGAACTATTTTTGAAACTTTACCTTTAGCTGCAGTAGAAGGCATAGCAATTATTGATCTTCCATCCTCTCCCATACTTGCTCCTCTAATAAAATCTACCTGACCACCTACTCCACTGATTTGTTTAAGTCCAACACTTTCAGATGCTACTTGCCCCATTAGATCTACCTGTACACAAGAATTTATAGATACCATTTTATAGTTTTTCATTATTACTGCTGGATTATTAACATAATCTACAGAATGCATTTCTATAGAAGGATTATTATTTGCATAATCATATAATCTCTTGCTTCCCATTAAAAACGTGGCTACTGATTTTCCTGGATGAATAGTTTTCTTCTTATTAGTAATTACTCCAGATTCTACTAGTTCTACTACTCCATCAGATATCATTTCAGAATGAATTCCTAAATCCTTCTTATCTTTTAAAAATAAGAGAACAGCATCTGGAATTGATCCTATTCCTAACTGCAATGTAGAACCATCGTCTATCAGCGAAGCACAGTACTTTCCTATCTTCTTTTCTACTTCTCTAATTTTTCCAGGTGTAAGTTCTATAACAGGATGAGAGTTTTCTACAATATAATCTAGATCTGATATATGAATAAAATTATCTCCCAATATTCTTGGCATTTGATCATTTATTTCTGCAATTATCAATTTAGCCATTTCAGCTGCTGGTTTTGTGTAGTCATTTGAAACACCAAAGCTACAGTACCCATGATCATCTGGAGATGTAAGTTGTACTAGAGCAACATCCACAGGTAGATCTTCTCTTAAAAGTTTTGGAACTTGATAAAAGAAACAAGGAGTAAAATCTGCTTTTCCAGAATTAATTGCTTTCCTTGTTGCTCTACCAGCGAAAAGTGCATTATGCCTAAAATAAGGCTCCATACCATCTTTTACATATTCGGCATTCCCCATAGGTACCAAATGCACTATTTCAACATCTGAATATATATCTTTATTCTTAACCATTACATCTAGAAAAAGAGATGGTTCTCCTACAGCATGCCCTACAACAACTCTATTCTTGGATTTAATATTTTTTACTGCTTTTTCTGGAGTAACTATTTTGTCTTTATATATTGATTTCCAATTCAAATTATTTTCCCCCTATTAACATTTTATCTAACTTAGATTTAAGCTTTTGATAATCTTCTATATCTTTAATTACCATTTTTCCATTTATTCCTTTTAATTCTTCATGTTTTATACATGAACTCATACACCCAGATAAAATAACTACAAAATGACACATTTCATTATTGATCCTTGTAATAATATTAATATCTAAGTAATCCTCTTTTAATCGTTCAATTACACTTTTGCGATCATATCTTACATTACATCCCCCACAATATTTAACACATATATTCATCTATATCCCTACTTATTTGTTCTTAATATTTTTTTTGCAAAATTATACAAATCCTCATTAACATCATTGTGTAAAATAACTTCTTTAATATCCAAAATATTTTCTTTTAATTTATTCTCTATTATTTCTTCTACAGTATACTTTGCTGAAGGACAACCTTTACATTGGCCCAATAGCCTTATGTGAAGCCTTCCATTTTCATAAGATAATACTTCAATATCACCATAATGATTTGATAAATAAGGTCTTATTTCTCTTGTTATAACTTCTTCAATTCTATTAAACATTCTATCATTCTCCTTGTATAAGACTATTGGACATTATCTTTAATATAAAACTATTCTTTAATATTAGCTATTCTTTTAGCTAATTTCTTTTTATGCTGCAAATTTCCTTGTCTTGCTATCATAATTCTCTGTGCTTGAGGAGATCCAGCACCATGCATAGACTCAGTTCTATATCCTACAGCCGCAGTACCTAACGATAGGTTTTCAATTAATCGTAAAATTCGTAATCGATTTTCCGTTGAAACAGATGAAACCCCTACTAAGTATTTTTCTATATATGGTCCTATTTTTTCATTTCTAAAATCATCTTGAGAAGGTGCTGTAACCATCAATCCACCAGCTATATCTTCTGCTAACCTTACTATTTCATAAGGGAATCTAGTAACATTTTGTTTACATACATTAGCAAGAAGAAGGTCTATTATATAGTTACCAGAATCAGTTGGATATCCTTCTGATGAACAAGCAATACCACACGCATATAGTGTTTCATTTAAATGGGTCATTTCAATCAACTTATCTTTTACATGTGATGCCTTTGCCGCTCCATTATACTCTGCAGCAAGTGCTGCTGACCCAATTAAAACATCACCCACTCCAACTTTACATCCGCCATAGCTTTGTCTATGATAACCTGCAAATCTTTCTACTAACATTCCAGCAAATTCCGTTTCACCATTCAGAAAAATTCTATCATTTGGAACAAAAACATCATCAAATATAACTAAAGCTTCCATTCCTCCAAATTCTCTATTTCCTAAATCCATATCCGCATTTTCTTCTAATTTTCTTGTATCACATGATTGACGACCAATAACCATAAAAATACCTTCTGTATCTGTTGGTACTGAAAATGAAATGGCATAATCTTTATCCTCTGGCTTCATAGCTTGAGTTGGCATAACTAAAACTTCATGGGAGTTCACTATACCTGTTTGATGAACTTTTGCCCCTCTAACAACTACTCCATCTTCTCTTCTCTCAACAACTCTTAAGTACAAATCAGGATCTACTTGTTGACTTGGTGGTAAACCTCTGTCTCCTTTTGGATCAGTCATTGCTCCATCAACAGTATAATCATTTTCCTCAACTAGTTTCATAAATTCTTTAAATCTTTGATGATAATTAGTTTTTAATGTTTTGTCAATTTCATAAGTTGTGCTATATTGAGAATTAAAAGCATCCATCCCAACACATCTCTGAAAACAAGAAGCGGTCTTTTGTCCAAGCAATCTTTGCATTTTTACTTTTTTAACTAAATCATCTGTACTAAAATGAATATTATTAAAACGATTAATCTTATTTCCAGTAATTAAAGATGTAGCAGTCATGAGATCCTCATGTTCTGGAAGTTGAGCTAAATCATAGGTCATTTTTACAGAATTCATAGAAGGTCTTAAAATTGGATTATCTACAACATTTTCTATAAATTCTCCAAACATATAAACTTTTAAGTTTAACTTTCTCAAACTCTCTACATATTCTTCACCTGTCATTAAAGCCATCACAATCATTCCTTTTCTATTTATTTAAATCTAATTAATATCGTTGCAATATCTATGCCATATATCCAACTATACTCTAAATAATTGTTTTAATATAGATTTTTATAAACCTATAATAGACTGTATATATAAGCTCAACCCACAATATATTTTCTTTCAGGATAATTTATTTATAACATGAGAACTCCATATTTCTACACAAGAAAAAAACTACTAATTTAATTTAGTTGTAAAAATGCAACTAAATTAAATTAATAGTTTCTTATTACTTTATATTGGTATATATGTTTAGTAGTTGCATTTTTGCATCTGTTGCAAAAATGCAATTTAACTACGTTCATATCGTTGTCTTTTTCTTACAAAAGTAGATGGATGCATTCCTAAATATTTCGCTGCATCTCTTACATTGTTAAATTTTTCATAAGCCCTATCCATAATATTTTTTTCATACTGTTTAATTAATTTGTCTAAATTGATATTTTCTGTTGGAAATTCAACATGAGGCATAGTCAAAGAAAGATCTAAATCAACGGGTAAATCTCTGACTGTTATTATGTCTGAATTACTAACAACTACAAGTCTTGCTATCATATTCCTAAGCTCTCTTATGTTACCTGGCCATTTATATTTAACTAGAATTTTAACAACATCTTGATCAATCTTTTTATTGAACCCAAGTTTTAAATTTAATTCATTAAGAAAATGTTCAATTAATATCGGAATGTCTTTTTTTCTTTCTCTAAGAGGAGGTATAGTTACTGGTACAACATTTAATCTATAATACAAATCCTCTCTAAATAATTTTCTTTTAACCAAATTTTCAAGATTTCTATTTGTAGCTGCTACAATTCTTATATCTACTTTAATAGACTTGGTCCCTCCAACTCGAATAATTTCATTTTCTTGTAGTACTCGTAGAAATTTAACCTGCATATCTAAAGAAAGCTCTCCTACTTCATCTAAAAAAACTGTTCCACCATTAGCGGTTTCAAAAATACCCATTTTCCCATTTTTATCTGCTCCACTAAATGATCCCTTCTCATATCCAAACAGCTGACTTTCTATAAGATTTTCAGGAATAGCTCCACAGTTTACTTTTAAAAAATACTTGTCCTGTCTTCTACTATTTTCATATATATACCTTGCAATAACCTCTTTTCCAACGCCTGACTCACCTAACAATAAAACTGTCAAGTCCATAGGTGCAATTTTTTTAGCTTTTTTTAATACTTCTAACATTTGTTTATCTTCTGCTATAATTTGTGAATACCTTAGTGCTTGAGATTTAATAGATTCAATTTCAGAATAATATCTTTTGCTTATTTCTTCACTTCTAGTAAGCTTTTCGGTCAATTCATTAAGCTTAGTAATATCTCTAACATTGGTTACAACCATGCTTATATTACCTTCTTCATCGATTACCGGATTCGAAGAAATTAATACTGTTTTACCATTGTTAAATGTTTGTTCTATTGTTACTGACTTCTTTTTTTCTAAAACTAATAACGTTCCAGATTCAGATATTATACCATCTTTCACTATATCTCTCATATTTCTTCCTATTACATTCTTAACCTTTATGCCTGTTATCTCTTCATAGGATTTATTCACTAAAATTGTATTAGCATTACCATCAGTTATGTAAATTCCATCGTATGAATTATCAATAACCGCGTCAAGCTGTGAACATATAGTTCTCATTTTTTCTATTTCTTTTTTTGGATCTTCATTTTCTCTGTAGAATGAAGATATCCTCTCATTAACCCTATACATTTAATTTCCCCCTATAGAATAATCATAATTATTTCATTACTAACCAAATAATATCTTAGTAATCTAAATAATAAATGTTTTAATTCTATTTAAGAATGTATTTATATCATATAACTCTGTAAAGAAGGCTTTACTTATTACCTTACCATTCTATTGATACTATTAGTATAACACAATTCATAAGATTTAGAATTTTTGGATTAATTTAATTTTATTTATAATATAACATTAGTTATTATAATATTGATATTTTAATAGCTTAATAGCAACATTATTATTTGAATTTATTATTTTGTTATAAAAAATTAAACAGCCTCAGTGCGAAATAGTATCGAACCTTAGCTGCTTAAAATCATTATTATTTCATCTATCTCCCCTAATAAGATAATATTGGGTTACTGATTTTTTAATATTTTTCATTAACTAATATTCCAGAATATTCTATATATTCTTCTCCATAACCTTCAATCATATTGTTTCTAGGTACCTTTATAGATTTAAAATTTTTATAAAGTTTAATTACCAATGTTCTTAAAGGCTTAATTATAGACTCTAATTCATTAGATACTTGTATTTTTTCCATAAATTTCTTATCATCTATTTTTAGTCTCTCATTATCTTTAATATTTATTCCTAATTCATCTAATGACTCCTCATATTCCCTAACTATATTTTTTATTTTTCTATTATAATCTGTAGAAAATTCTTTATCTAAGGCTTCTAGAGAATTCAAAGCATAGTTATATCTTTTAATTAACTCATCCATATTATTTGCAGTATCTCTTTTATTAGTTTGAAAAACTTTTATAGCTCTTTCTAATTTTCTTTCATTATGATAAAAACTATAATATTCGTCTTTTAGCTTTTTTAAATTATCATAGAATTGATCTGAAACAATTAAATGATTTTCATTAGAAGAATAAGTATTATTATTTATTTCACTAGATGGAGATACTTTTTCTACACTACTAGTATTCATTACTTGTCTACTTCTCTCTACAAAACTATTATGAATCCTATGTTTCATATTCGAGGTTCTAGATACTGAAGAAGTCATATCAACACTTCCTTTCATTTAATAGACTACTTTATTATTACATACCTATAAAAATAATCTTCTAACATTCCTTTATGCTACTTCATCAGGCATATATCCTTTAAATTGAGATTTATATAATTTAGAATATAGTCCTTCCATTTCTAATAATTCATCATGATTTCCTTGTTCTACAACACCTTTATCTGTTAATACTACTATCTCATCTGCATTTTTAATTGTAGATAATCTATGAGCTATGACTATTGTTGTCCTTCCCTCTGATAATTCTTCTAAAGCCTTTTGGATTTTTATTTCTGTTTCATTATCAAGAGCAGATGTTGCTTCATCAAGAATAAGTATAGGTGGATTTTTAAGAAATACTCTAGCAATAGAAATTCTTTGTTTTTGTCCTCCAGATAATCTTATACCCTTCTCTCCAATATATGTCTCATAGCCATCTGGTAATGAAAGAATAAAATCATGAATATTAGCACTTTTCGCAGCTTCTATAATTTCTTCTTTACTAGCATCAGGTCTTCCATATAGTATATTATCTTCGATTGTGCCAGTAAATAAAAATACATCTTGTTGTACAAATCCAATATTTTTTCTTAATGATTCTATTGTTATATCTTTAATGTCTATATTATCTATGGATATACTTCCACTATTAACCTCATAGAATCTAGGAATCAAATTACATAAAGTTGATTTTCCTCCACCAGAAGGTCCTACTAAAGCTAAAGTCTTGCCTTCTTTAACTTCTAAATCTATTCCCTTTAACACCTTTTCATCTTCATTATATGAAAAAGTCACATTGTCAAACTTAATATTTCCCTTTATATTCATGAGTTCCTTTGCATTAGGACTATCGACAATATTTGGTTTTACACTTAATATTTCAACAAATCTTTCAAATCCAGCCATTCCAGATTGAAACTGTTGGGTAAATTGAGTTAACCTTCTTATTGGTTGCATAAAATAATTTACAAATAACAAAAATGCTACTAAGTCCGGAATATTCATATAACCATTATATATAAATATTCCACCGAAACTTATAACTACAAGATTCAGCATATTTGATAAAAAATTCATTCCAGTAAAAAATTCTGCCATTGATTTAAAGGCAAACTCTCTTGAATCTTTAAATTCTCTATTTCCTATCTCAAATTTATACATCTCATGTTCTTCGTTCGTAAAAGACTTTGCAACCCTAATTCCAGATATACTATTTTCTACTTGAGCATTTACATTTGCTACCTTCCTTCTTACATTTCTAAAAGCAGTATTCATTTTCTTTCTTTTAGTAAGAGCAAAAAATATCATCAATGGAACAAATACAAATACTATTAAAGTAAGTCTCCAATCTATTGTAAGCATAAGAATAAAAGAACCTAATAGCATTACTGTAGATAAAAATAAATCTTCTGGTCCATGATGAGCTAATTCCGAAATTTCCCTTAAATCATTTACTATTCTAGACATTATATGTCCTGTTCTAACATTATCAAAATAACTAAAAGGTAAAGTTTGTAGATGAGAAAATAAATCTTTTCTCATATTATATTCCATCCTTGCACCTACAACATGTCCCCAATAATCTACTATGTAATTAAATATACTCCTAATTATAAATAATCCTATCATTACCACCGTAATAATATATAATCGTCTCATATCTCCATCTGGTATGATATTTTCAGTAAATTCTCTAGTTACCATAGGAAATATTAAATCAATTGCTGCCATTAAAAAAGCACATATCATATCTAATATAAATAATTTCTTATGAGGTTTATAATAAGATGCAAAAATTTTTAACATATGATTCCCTCCCTGATGCATATCCTTAAATATAGTTTAAATCTTCTGAAGTTTAATGTCAATAACTTGATTCGTCCCCCTAAATACTATAGTATTCTATACTTCTTTAATCTTTTTCTTTGTTCTAGGATTTATTCCATATTTATTTCTTGAACATTTAGACAATATCCACATCAAGCCAAATAATATAATTAATCCTAATGGCATTAATATGCAAGAGTTATCTTGAATAATCCAAATAATTTATAATTAAATATCTTTAGATATTTAATTATAAATTATTACATTTAATAAGGAAAATAGTCCGACTATAAGAGAAAAAATTCCCATTAATAAATAAGTTTCATCTTCTATTTTCAATTTAGAATTTTTTTTGAATTTTTTTATTACAACTACTAATCCACATATAATTAAAAAAACACTTACCAATATCATAATTATCACCTTTTAATAGTATCCAAATTAATTAATATTCTTATACAAAAAAGAGTGTCCTAAGATACTCTTAAATTACTAAATTCTCTTTTACTCTATTTTTTAATAATAATATTTTTTCATTACTTGAATCAATTTTATTCAAAATCTCTTGAGCCTTAATCACATCATTGTTATCAAAATAACATAATGATTTATAATATGCTATTTCTTCATTGATATCATGATTAATTTTATTTTTATCTAATTTTAAGATATTACTTTTTGCTAAATTAAAATGTATTAATGCATTATCTATATCATCTCTTAATAGCATAGTTATACCTAACATTTTATGTGTTTGAACAACCGAACTCACTTGGTTTAATCTAGAGAAGTGATCTAATGCATCAAGAAATTGAGTTATTGCACAATGATATCTTTTATTATTTAAAGATAATTTACCTAATAAATACAAACCTCTACCATAATAATTTGCAAGATTATATTTCTTTGATATTTCTATTGCACTATATATCTTTCCTAGTTTTTCTTCAGTATTTATTTTATTATTCAATTCTACTTCTTCAAATAACTTATTACATTCATCAGTAGCCATATCAGATTCAGTTTTTAATAAATATGAAGCATTTATATAAATATCTTCACCCTTTTCTTTAGAAAGATAATTTATTCTATCAGCTAAATAAGTAGCATTAATAGGGTTAATCTTTCTTTTATTGTTTTCGAACATTGAAATATAATTTTTTGAAAATTTACTTCCTGCTAATTCTTCCTGATTTATACCTAACTTTTTTCTTATTATTTTTATCCTTTCTCCAGGACTTAAAATTTTAATAATCTGCATTCTCAATCCCCCCCACTTCAATTTATATTTATAAACTTAGCATAATTTTCTGATAATTTTTGTCGTTTCTTGTCGAATGTCATATTAATTTAATATATTAGTTCTTTTGTAACACTTGCTATTATATTTACAATATCGACACTCCTTACCATTTTTATCATAGTCATTTATATCTTTATAACTATTTATAAATAATATAAATTCTTTTATTTCTTTTATATTCTCTTTAAGACTTTTCTTAGATATATCCACATCAACAAATTCTCCTGATTTAAGAAGCATTAATCCTGCTCTTTTCATTTTTACATTAAATAAATCTTGAACTACAGAAGTATATAATTGTATCTGTGGTCCATATTTTTCTATTAAATACTTTCTATTATCAATTTTATTTGTTTTAAAATCAATGATTTCAGCTTCCCCTTCTCTAATATTTATTCTATCTATAACGCCCGTAATTTTAAATAAACCTATATTATATTGAAATTTAACTTCCTTAAAACTTTTATCGACATTAAAATCATTTTCTTTAATATAATTATCTACATAAGGTTTAATATCATTTATAATCTCTTCATCTAATGGTATGTTGTATTCTTTTAGTACTCTATTCATTAATTCTATTATTAAAGTATTTTCATCATATAATTCACAAATTCTATGAACAATTAAACCTTTATCTGTAGGAGATATCAACCTATTTTCTTTATTATCCTCATTTCCGTTATTAAACTTATTAATTGGTAAATTTTTATAATAACTATAATAAAAATTTCTCTTACACTGTTTAAATGTCATGAATTGACTTATACTAAAAGAATCTAAATGGTTTTTTTCATGATTTTTATCATTAAATAGAGAAAACATTTCACTATTCATTTTTTTTATATTTAAATGCTCCTTATTTAAATTCCTAACTATATTAACCTTTTCTTCTTTCATATCTATATTCTCAATATATTTTATATTTTCTTTAGGTATATTTTTTTCTATCATATTTTTAAATGAATTTTTATATTTTTTCCCAATAGTTTGACATCCTAATATTAACTTTTCTTCAGTACGAGTCATAGCTACATAGAGTATTCTCTTATTTTCTTCTAATTCCTCTTTTTTATCAATGTCTAATAATTGAGTAAATATTGGGGATAATTCTTTAGAAGGTTTTCCTTTAGAATCTGGATGTTTTATTCCTAAACCTTCATCCTTATTGAATAATAACGTAGAATTATTTTGCTTAAATATCTTAGCAGTTTCTGGAATTATAATAACCTTAAACTGTAATCCTTTTGATTTATGAATCGTCATTATATTTACTGTATTTCCTTGAGAATTTCCTATTTTAGCTTGTGATATATCTTTACCATATTTAATTGAATTCTCTATATATCTTAAAAATTCATTTAACTCCAATTTTTCTTTATATTCAATTTCTTTAGCAAATTCGATAAATTTATATATATTAGACATCTTTTGAATGTTGCCAAATAATAGCATATTCTTTTCTATATATTTTGTCTCTCTTAAAACTCCTTTTATAATATCTTTAACATTTAATATATTTTTTAATTTATTAAATTTATTAATTATTTCATATACCCTTTTTATTTTCTCCTTTTCTATATCATCTATATCAATATTTAATAAATTATCTAATACATTATTATATTTATTTTTAAATATCCAATACAAAGTTTCATCAGAAACACCTATCATAGGACTTCTTAAAAATCCTACTAAGGCTATATAATCATACTTATTATCTATTACTTTAAGTACATTTATTATATCTATTATTTCTTGATTCTCAAATAATCCTCCACCAGAAATATTAGAATAAGGTATTGAATATTTCTTTAATTTTTCCTCATAATTTCCTATATTAGTACTTGTTCTAAATAATATAGCGATATCTCTATAATCATACCTTCCGTCTTTAACCAATTGCTTAATGCGTCTTGCAATGAGCTCCCCTTCATATTTCTTGTGAAATTCACTAGGTGATTGACCTTCTGGTATTTCAATATCATCCTTTTTAAGTATTTCTACATCTATATCTGAAAAAGATTTTTTATTTGATTTTAATTCCTTATATTTATTTTTCATTAATTTAATAAAAAAATCATTTATAAATTTCATGATAGTATCTACAGTTCTAAAATTATCATCTAATGATATTAATAGTTTATCAGAATTTTTAACTATATCATTAGATACATACTCAAATACTGATAAATCGGCTCCTCTAAAACGATATATTGATTGTTTAGGATCTCCTACAATGAATAAATTATTTCTATCTAATTTACTGTTCTTACTGCATAATTTATATAATATACTTTTTTGCAAATTATCGGTATCTTGAAATTCATCCACCATTATATATTTATACTTATTTTGATAATATTCTAAAACATCTTTATTATCTAATAATCTTAGTGTTAATATTTGTAAATCTTCAAAATCTAAAACAGTCTCTTCTTTTTTCTTTAAACTGTATTGTCTATCTAATTCTATTAAAATATCAAAAATTGCTATATAAATATTTCTATTCATCTTTTCTATTGACATCAATACAGAATTAATATCTTCTTCTACATTATCCAAATAATCTTGTAGCTTTTTGTTTTTCCCTAAATTCTTTTTTATATAACTCAATTGAAATATTAAATCCTCGTTTATCTCTTCATAATCACTATTATAAAAATTTATCCAAATATCATCTTCTTTAAGTTTAAATAACTTACTGTTTTTTGTAGAATTATCAATTAAATATAAAATATCTTTTTTTATTGAACATATTTTATCTATATTTATATCTATATTATCTATATTAGATAAGGTAATATCCCTTACTTCATTTATATCCATTCCAGTAGTTCGAATTTTTAAATATATCTTCTTCAAAGTAGTAATTATATTTTCTGAATATAATGTTTCATCTATAGAAAATAGCGTAAAATATTGTAAAAAATTATAAATATATTCTTGCTTTTCTACACCCTTCATAAAAATATTCTCTAATATTTCAGTAATATACTTTATTTTTTTATATTCTTCGAGTATCTTAAAATCAGGATAGATTCTAGCTTCTATAGGATTTTCCATTAATATTTTTGAACAAAATCCATGAATAGTTGAAATATTAGCCTTATCTATATCTTCGTAAATTCTTTTCCATTTTAAATCTTTAGATATTTTATCACTCAATTTCTTTCTTATCCTATCTTTCATTTCGCTTTGAGCCTTCTTGGTAAAAGTTATCGCCACTATGGAATCTACTTCTTTACCTTTATCTAAATTTCCATTTTCTAATATATTAATATATCTTTCTACTAAAACTCTTGTTTTACCACTTCCTGCCCCTGCATTTACTACTAAATTTTTATTTATTATATTAACAGCTTTCTGCTGACTCGATGTAAGCATCTTTTATTCTCTCCTTTTGTTCAATTCTCTTCTTATTATATCTACAAATATCTTTATAGGGACAATAAGGACTACAATTGGTAGGTTGAAGTCTAAAATCTCCTTCTTTGATTCCCTTTACATACCTATTAATTTTATCTTTAGTAGTATCTATTACTTTTTCCCATTCTTCTTCAGAAAGAGTTTTTTTCTCTTCTAAAAGATAATTATATTTCTCTTTAACCATGGGATAAGAATATTCTCCATTTTTTATTATTATATATCCTCCTGCAATTGGATTAAATCCCTTAGACTTTAAAACCATTAAATATACTGGTAATTGAAGACTTGTCCCCTCTAAAATGTCTTTTAGTCTCTTAGCATTAGAAGTTTTATAATCATATATTATAGCCTCATTTTCCTTTATATCAATTCTATCTATTTTTCCTAATAATTTTATATTAAAATCTTTAGTTTCAATTTGAAAATCCTCATTATATCCAAATTTAGATTCAAAATCATAAGGATAAAAAACTTTTTCTTTTAATTTATATATATCCTTCAAAACTAAATCTATAATTGTTTTTTCCATAAATTCTATTCTTAATTTCCATATTCCTTCAATATCTTTAATTCTCATTTCATTTTGTATTATTCTTATAATTATGTTATGTATATTGTTTTTCAATTTAATAATTTCTTCTATTTTTCCTTCAATATAATCATAAATATCCTTTTTATAAATTGAATAAAAATCCGATAAAACTTTATGATATATATTTCCTTTATCAATATTGGTAAAATCAATTACTTCCTTTTCATTACTATCAATATTCAATATGTATTTAAAATAATATTTCATAGGACATTCTCCATAGGTTTCTAATTGAGTAATACTAAATATTTCATCCGTCACCTGACCTACTTTATCAATAACTTTAGGATCTTTAAGTTTACCATCAAATTCATAAAATTCTTCTGAATATCGCTTTTCTTCCACAGCTATACTCCTTTGAATATCTCTAATTGAAATATTATCAATAGAATTATACATGTTAGAAAAATCTAAAATGTCTTCTCCTTTATAATGCTTAAACATTATACTCCTTAAAAAATCAGAATAAGTAAATACTTCCATTAGATCATCTTTTAATAAATAATTCATATTTATTTCTTCATATTCAATCTTATCTTCAATTCGATTTCCTACAAATTTGTTTAATAATTCATCTACAAAACTAGATGGTATCGAAGAATCTGTCTCAAAATCGTCAGAATAACTTAATACTAACCCTGTACTCCCTTTAGATACAGATAAAGCAAACATTAAGCTTTCTTTATCATATATTTCTTTATAATTTTTAAATACAATGCCTTGATTCTTAAATAATTCCCTATTTTTATCATTAAAAAACCAATTATTTTTTAGTAACTTAGGATATTGACCCTCTCTTACCCCTATAATATACACCTTTTCAAAAAATAACCCTCTTGCCATAGAAGGTGTAATTATTTTAATACCATTCTTATTTCCAGGATATACAATAATCTCTTCATCAGATAATAATCTTAATAATATATGATATACTTCTATAATATTTACTTCATCTTTAATTGAAATATCCACAGTAAATTTTAATTTGTCAAATATGGTATTTAAAGCATTAGCAAATTTTATATCTCTAAAATATATCTCCTCATCATTATGAACCTCATATAGTTTTTCTATGTTTTCTATAAAATCATATTTAAATAATAATTTCTTTATACTTTTTATTATATCTTCTATAAAAGATTTTTTTGGAACATCAGATGTATCTTTAATAATATTTCCAACAACATTTTTAATACTATTTATATTCCTTAAATTTTCTATATATTTTTCATTATCAGTAATTTCCAATTTATTCTCAAGATAATTGATTTCTCTTTCCAAAGCAACAACTATATTTATATCAGAATATTTATTATATATTTCATATAATATATTCTCTACAATATCCTCATCTAATTCCAGATTAATATTTAAATAATTAGATTTTATTAATTTAATTATATATTTCATATTATAATTTGATATCCTTATTTTCAATAAATTTAATATATTTTTAGCTATAGGAATATCTATCATCTTTTTTGTTTTATCAATAGAACAAGGTAATTTTCTTTTATGTAATTCTTCATAAATAATATCCTTATACATATTTACATCATTAGCAATAATACCTATTTTATTTAAAGATACTCCTTTATTTACTAAACTTTTTATATCATCAACTATTCTATTTACTTCTAATTCAATATTTTGTGCCTTTATTAACTTAATTTTATTAGTTTTTTCATTCTTTTCCTTATCTTCAGTAAATAATGTATAAGATAATTTTTCAAAATAATTCATATTATTATTTCTTATATTAACCACTGAAAAATCAAATTGTTTTAATTTTTCTATAGTTTCATTCACAGTAATATAATTCTTTTTAAATTTATATGGAATATTTATATATATATTTATATCAATCTTTGATAATTCTTCTATAAGATACAATTCAAGTGGTCTAAAATCAAAAAATTCATCAATAATAATTGTATCTAATGTTTTGAAAATTTCTAAACAATCTTTCATATTTTCAAATGCTTTCATATATACTTCTTCATTATCTAGTAAATTGTTTCCTTTTAAAAACTTTTGATATTCTTCATATATATTCCATATTTCATTATATTTTATATGATTTTTAACCCCAGATTTTAAATTTTTCACAGTTACTAAAGATCTCTTTATTTCACCAATTATATAAGATAATGATTTTATAAATGACTCATTATCTTTTTGATCCTTATAATAATGTATTTTTCCATTCTTTAATAATTTTCTTACTATACTGGCTATTATCGTTTCTTTAACGCTATCATCAATTTTTCTATATGAATATTGATTAATTAATTCATTAACAACATCGTCAAATGTTATAACATTTAAACCAAATGCCCCTTTAATATCTACAAGTAGTTTTTCTCTATAAGCATTAAGTAAATTGCCAGAAGGCAATATATAATAAAATTTATCACAATTATTATTCTTTATAAATTCTTTACTTTTTTCTATCAAAACATCTTTCTGATTATTATTTATATCACCATAATATATTATTTTTTCTCTCATATCAGATTTCAACTCCTTATAAATATAATTATACTAAATATTTTACATTTTCCAAAAAAATAATCCCCTCATGGGGATTTGTTTAATTTAATAAACTTTAATCTAAGCCGAAATTTGATATTTTTCAAAAAGATAATATTCTAGTATAGATTAATTATTAATTATAATTTCACATTTTTCTATCAACTCTTTTGGTATATTATCTCTATCTGTTAATACAATAAGCCTTATATTATTTTGGTTCACTGAATTTATTACTTTTACTATTTCATTCCATTTTAAACTATCTAATACATGATCATTCAATAATACATGAACACATTCATCTTCTATTATTTCATCTAATTTTGACATTATTACAGGAAAAAGTTCAGCAGCACTCATATATCCTACAATAGATTTTATTTTAACGATATTGATATTTTTTGCATTCATATATTCTATTATATTATCATCATATAAGAAATCCTCCACTGATATTTTCATATGATATCTTCTTTCTATATTTTCTTTATAAGTTGAACTTTTAAATCTACTATATTTTTCTTTACTCCAAAACGAATCTAATAATATCACTTTCTGGTTCCTTTTAGATGACTCTATAATATAATTTTTGACACTTATTTTAGATTTATTGTAATCATTATTTAATAATAATACATTTTTATTATAAATATCTTTACTTAAAATATTGCTTAGCATATAAATCCTCCTATAATTAATATTTAGTACTAGGTACTAATACCATATACTATTATATCATATATTGCTAAATTATTTAACTTAATATACTATTTATATAGTAATTAATTTATATTTAATCTAAGGAGTGTCTTTATTGACTAGATCTTTTTTCAATAATTTATCAAAAAATTTCAATATTAATTTAAATCAACAACAAAAAGAGGCAGTTTTACATACAGAAGGCCCTGCATTAGTATTGGCTGTTCCTGGAGCTGGAAAAACTACTGTTCTTATTTCTAGAACTGGAAATTTAATATTAAATCATAGTATAAATCCTAAAAATATTTTATCTATAACTTTTAGCAAAGCATCTGCTTTAGACATGAAAAATAGATTCGATAGTATATTTGGAAAAAATAATGTCCACTTTTCAACTATACATAGTTTTGCCTACATGCTTATTCGTAATTATTCCAGAATCTATGATAAAGAATATATTTTAATAGAAGGTAAAAAATCACCAATAAATAAAATTAAAGTTTTAAAAACCATATATAGAGAAATAAATGACACTTTACCTTCAGAAGAAAAACTGGAAGAATTATTAAATTCTATAGGATTTGCAAAAAATATGCTTTTAGGTAGAAATGACTTTTCAAAATATAAAAATCTTAATATAAAAAATTTTTCAGATATATACAATGAATATGAAAATTTTAAACATCAAAATAGCTATATCGATTTTGATGATATGTTAACTTTATCTATACATATTCTAAAAAATAATCCTCTTATTCTTAGCAATGTAAGAAGTAGATACAAATATGTACAAGTAGATGAAGGACAAGATACATCTAAAGCTCAAAATGAAATAATACGACTCTTAGCAACTCCCAGAGATAATATTTTCATAGTTGCCGATGATGACCAAAGTATATATGGATTCAGAGGAGCATATCCAGAATACTTATTAAATTTTGATTCTCTATATAAAAATGCTAAAATATTTTTCATGGAACAAAATTATAGATCGAGTAGCAATATCGTAGAATGTTCAAATAAATTTATTAAGTCAAATACTATAAGATTTAATAAAAATCTATTTACCAAAAATCCTGATATATTACCAGTAAATATTATTAAATTCAAAGATGATTTAAAACAATATGAATATCTCTTTGATGAACTAAAAAATAACTGTAAAGACTCAGCTGTACTATTTAGAAATAATATTTCTACAATAGCTATAGTTGATGGCTTACTAAGGAATAATATCCCTTTTTATAAAAGAGATATTAAAATTAATTTTTTTGATCATTGGATTATAAAAGATATACTTTCTTTTATACAATTAACCTATGATAATACAGATATCCATTCATTTGAAAGAATCTATTATAAAATAAATGGTTATATCTCTAAAGTACAAGTTCAATATGTTAAAAATAAAAAATCATCTGAATCAGTATTTGATAAACTAATTACATTTCCTGAACTAAAATTTTTTCAAAAAAATAATATCAAGAGAATCAAAGATAAATTTAATAGTATGAAAAAATGGAATGCTAAGGATTTTATGAATTCAATTCTATATGATTTAGACTATGATAAATTTTTAAGGGAGAATTCTAAAAGATTTGGACAATCCTATGAGAATATTAAAATTATTATATCGACTCTTAAATTTATATCTGAAAATTTATCTAGTCCATTAAAAATTCAAGATAGATTAGATTGTATCAAAAAATCTCTATTCAATAATAGAACCTATGAAAAAGGAAAGGTTAGACTTTCAACTCTTCATTCAGCAAAAGGACTAGAATTTTCTAGAGTATTCATGGTAGATCTAATTGATGAAGAATTTCCTTCAAGTAACAGTATTGATGAATATGATCGTGGAAATAAAAAACCTTTAGAAGAAGAAAGAAGATTATTTTATGTAGGTATGACAAGAGCAAAGAAAGATTTGAAATTAATAACATATAAATCTAGAGATAATGAAGAAGTATATCAATCTAGATTTATCTCTGAATTAGAAAAAATTATTATAGATAATAACATCGGAGTTGCTAGTGGCGATAAAGTCAAGCATAAATCCTTTGGCAAAGGTTTTGTATTAGACATAGATGATGATTTAATAACAATAAATTTTGAAAAATATGGAAAAAAGAGAATTTCTTTATCCGTCAGTTTAGAAAACAATCTATTAAAAATAGTAAAATAAAACTTACTCAAATCAATTTTCTTTATCAACACTATTTGATAAAAAGTTTAAACTTTCTACATCAAAAAAGACTTCCAAAATTTTGGAAGTCTTTTAAATGGTGCCCAGAGGCGGAATCGAACCACC
>NZ_WSFU01000117.1 GCF_016820635.1 Anaeromonas gelatinilytica
TTTTTAATTGTTGCCAGAAAGGAGTTTTATTTTTCACTTAAGCACAGATTTATTTACACTACCAGGGCAGGTATTCAATGGAATACCTGCCCCAACTATTGACATAGAGCCATTTTTACAATACCTCTTAATTTTAAGAATACTTTATTTTTAGCTTAATTTAATTTTATTGCATCCTTTGGACACTTTTCTTCACATACTCCACAACCGATACATTTTTCTGGATCTACTTCATGTACTTTTTTCACTTCTCCATCTATGGCATCTACTGGACAATTCTTAGCACATATAGTACATCCTATACATTTATCTTCTATTACTTCAGCAGTTTTTCTTTTTTCAAAATCTGCCCAAATAGCATTGGTAGGACATTTTTCTGCACATATCATACAATTAGTACATTTATCATAATTAATTCTTGCTAAATTATCTTCAAATTCCATAGCATCAAAAGGACAAGCTTTTACACATATCTTACATCCTATACATCCTGTTGTACATTTAACTTTTACATCTTTTCCAAATTCATTATTATTACAATCTACTACTACATTTTGATCATAAGGAGTCCATTTTATTATATTCTTTGGACATGCCTCTAAACATTTCCCACAAGCAGTACATTTTTCTGGATCTATATGGGCTATTCCATCTTCAATTTTTATGGCATCAAAATCACAGACATCATAACATGTTCCTAACCCTAAGCAACCATATTCACAAGATTTACTACCTCCTTGTACTAATGCTGCTGCTTTACAATCCTGAATTCCATTATATTCAAACTTTTCTTTTGTATTACAAGTAGTCCCATTACATATAACTCTAGCAACCTTTTTTTCTGAAGAACCAGCGGATTTACCCATTATTTCACCAATCTTTTCGGCTGTTTCTAAACCACCAACTGGACATCCATTTACTGGAGCTTCTTCTAAAGATACTGCCTTAGAAAAAGCATCACAACCAGGATATCCACAAGCTCCACAATTTGCTCCTGGTAAAGCTGCTCTAATACTTTCTATCTTAGGATCAACTTTTACTGCAAACACTTTAGATGCTACTGCTAGTCCACTTCCAAATATTAATCCTAGTCCCCCTAAACTGACAACTGGTAAAAGTATATCTTCTATCATCAACTTCACCTCCTATACTAATCCTGCAAAGCCTAAAAAGGCAATTGACATTAATCCTGCTGTTATCAAAGCAATTGGAAATCCCTCTAAAGATTCTGGAACATCCGCTAATGCTAATCTTTCTCTAATTCCTGCAAATAATATTATTGCTAATCCAAATCCTATAGCCGCAAAAACCGAATGAACTATAGTCTCTATTAAATTAAATTTTTCTTGTATATTTAACAATGTTAATCCTAACACAGCACAATTTGTTGTTATAAGTGGAAGATATACTCCTAATGCCTCATACAATGTTGGACTGGCCTTTTTTATAAACATTTCAACAAATTGTACTAAAGATGCTATTATCAATATAAATGCAATAGTCTGTAAAAATTCAAGTTCCAATGGGTTCAATACTGCTATCTGTACAATATATGTCATAATAGATGCTAAGGTCATAACAAATGCAACAGCCATTGTCATACCTGTAGCAGTTTCAACCTTTTTAGATACCCCAAGAAATGGGCATATACCTAAGAATCTAGATAATATGAAGTTATTTACTAACATTGCACTTACTGCTATAGTTACTAATTCCATTTATTATCCCTCCTAAGCCTCACTCTTTTTTTGTTTTTGTACGTAATTCAATAAACCAATTAATAATCCTAGTGCTAAAAATGCCCCAGGAGGTAATATCATTATTATTGCCGGTTTAAATGACTCACCAAATAATTGTAATCCAAATATACTTCCTGCACCTAATATTTCTCTTACTATTCCTAATATAGTTAATGCTATGGTAAATCCTAATCCCATACCAATTCCGTCAAATATTGATATCGTCGGTTTATTTTTTGAAGCAAATGATTCTGCTCTACCTAATATCAAACAGTTAACAACTATAAGAGGTATAAATAATCCTAAAGATTCATATAAACTAATAGCATATGCATTCATAAACATACCAATAAGAGTAACAAAAGTTGCCACAATAATTATATAGGATGGTATACGTATCTTATCTGGTATAACTTTTCTAAATATTGATATAAAAAGATTTGAAGCAACCACTACCGTTGTTGTAGCTAACCCCATTGCCACACCATTTATAGCAGAAGTAGTAACGGCTAATGTTGGACACATTCCAAGTAACTGTATAAAAATTGGATTCTCATCAATTATTCCATTTTTAAGTGTTTTAAAAATTTTCATTCCTTCACCTCCGAACTTTTATTATATATCTAATGTATTATTAAATAGTTCAATAACTAAATTTACGCCTTTAGTAACTGCATCAGAAGTTATTGTAGCCCCAGTTATAGCCTGAATATCATTTTCATTAGAAGGTGTAGATTTCACAACACCTATTTCACTTTCAGCACTTTTTCCTTTATATTGATCTTGGAATTCAGCAGTAGTTGCATTTGCTCCAAGTCCAGGTGTTTCTTCATGACCAACTACTTTCATTCCTGTAATTTCTCCTTCAGAAGAAATACCTGTTATTACTTCAACATTTCCTCCATAACCCACAGTAGCAGTTTTAATAGCAAATCCAACTATTTCATCTCCAACTAAGCCTTCATATACTTCTGTTATTCCTGCTGGAACATCATCTAATTCCACAATTTGAAATTCATCTGCTTCTGGAAGAACTTCTGCCCTAGCTTCTTGACTCTTTTCCATCTCTACTTCTTCTATTACAGGATTTGTTATTCCATTAGACAAACCTAATACTACTGCAGCGATTGATGCTATTAATAATAATATTAATCCTATCTTAATAATCTCACGCATTTTGTTTCACCTCACCAAATACTTTTGGAGCCGTATATTTTTCAATTAATGGTGCTGCTACATTCATTAATAATATAGAATAAGAAACCCCTTCAGGATATCCACCATATAATCTAATAATTGATGTTAATAAACCACATCCTATACCAAAAATAATTTGTCCTTTTGGTGTAACTGGCGAGGACGAATAATCTGTAGCCATAAAAAATGCTCCTAACATTAATCCTCCTGAGAATGTGTGATATATCATATTTGTAAATCCACCATCTAATACAAGAGTCATAGCCATAACTGTAGCTATATAAACAAAAGGAATTCTCCAACTTATAACTCCTCTATATAATAAATATAATCCTCCTAAAATAAGCAGTATTGCAGATGTTTCTCCTAATGACCCTCCTATATTACCTGTGAATATTTCCATTATTGATGGAAGACTTCCTTCTGCTTCTCCTTTTAATATAGCTAATGGAGTAGCAGTACTTACTGCATCAGTTCCTGGTGTTACCCAATTAGTCATTATAACTGGCCAAGATGCTAATAACATAGCTCTAGCTGCTAAAGCTGGATTTATAAAATTATTTCCTAACCCTCCAAAAGCTTGTTTAGCTATAGCTATAGCAAAAGCAGAACCTATAACTGGTATCCACCAAGGCGCAGATGCTGGAATATTAAAAGCCAATAATAATCCAGTTACAACAGCACTAAAATCATTAATTGTCACCGGTTTTTTCATGAATTTCTGTAACGCCCATTCTGTGATTACTGCTGTGATTACTGCCAACCCAATAATTTTAATAGCATTGAATCTAAAGAAATATATACTTGCTAATGTAGCAGGTAATAATGCAATCAGAACATCAATCATAATTCTAGAAATGGTTTCTTCTGACCTTAAATGAGGTGACGAAGAACCATACAACATATTTTCCATACTAGTCCCTCCTATTTATTAACTCTTTTTCCTCTTTGAAATGATCTCTTTCTTAGCTACTCTAATAGATTGAAGTAACGGTCTTTTCGATGGACATATAAATGAACATGAACCGCATTCAATACAACTTAAAGGATTATAACTTTCAGCCTCATCATACATTTTTTTAAGAGATAATTTGCTTATAAATAATGGCTGAAGATTCACAGGGCAAATGTTTACACACTTTCCACATCTTATACACGGATCTGGATCAGGTATTTTAGCATCCTGTTCATTTAAAATTAAAATTCCTGATGTACCTTTTATTGTTGGAACTTCAATTGTAAATTGAGCTAATCCCATCATAGGTCCACCCATAATAACTTTTCCAGGCTTGTCCTTAAATCCACCGCACTCTTCTATTATCTCACTAAATGGAGTACCGATTTTAATTAATAAATTTTTGGGATTCTTAATTCCACTACCGGTAATAGTAGCAATTCTCTCAATCAATGGCATACCAGTTTCTATAGCATTTTCTATAGCATGAGCTGTGCCTACATTATTTACTACTACTCCAACATCCATAGGTAAAGCACCGGATGGAACTTCCCTTTGAGTAATAGCATGAATAAGTCTTTTCTCATCTCCTTGAGGATATTTAGTTTCTAAAGGTATAATTTCAATTTTTTCATCATCATAAGCCGCCTTAGTCATTATTTCTATAGCATCTGGCTTATTATTCTCAATACCTATATATCCTTTTTTTACATCTACAGCCTTCATAATAGCCTCTAAACCTTTAATAACCATCTCTGGTTTTTCAAGCATAAGTCTATGATCAGCTGTTAAATAAGGTTCACATTCGGCACCATTTAATATAACTGTATCGATTTTTTTCTCTGAAGGCGGAGATAATTTTACATGAGTAGGAAATCCTGCCCCTCCCATTCCTGTTATTCCTGCCTCTTTAATTATTGATATAATTTCTTCTCTACTTAAATTTTTGATATCACCCTTTGGCTTAATACTTTCATCTATTTCATTTTTGCCATCAGATTCTATCACTACAGTAGTTGCTTTACCTGTAGGAGTATCCATTCGCTGGATTTTTTTTACTTTTCCTGAAACACTAGAATGTATTGGAGCAGAAACAAAAGCTTTAGATTCCCCAATTTTTTGACCAACTTTAACTGTATCCCCTACCTTCACAATCGATTCACAAGGTGCACCTATATGTTGTTGCATTGGTATATATACCATTTTAGGTTCTTGTGATTTCTCAATAGCTAACTTTTCGGTAGCTTTTTTAAAATGTGGAGGATGAATTCCACCTTTAAAAGTACGGGCTTTTAAATCCATATATTTCACCTCTTCTAAAAATTTTATTATAATAAATTAAAAAGCATTGTGTATACAAAATGCTTTATTTGCAAAAAAAATAATATAGCTTTAAAATGTTAACCAAGACTAATGCTTGTCTATTAATAAGCAACTATATTAAATAGCATTTGGATTATTGTTACTTTTTCTACAAAGTTTATTGTATACAGTTTTTCCTTTTCAAAAACAATTATATCATTTTTTTGTCGGAATTTACAGTGAAAATAAATTTAATGAATATTTTTTTTTTACTTTCTGTTAATATTTCATTTTTATGAGATTTATATTAAATACAAATTTCTAATATTCTCTTTGATATAACCTCTTAACCACATTATTACTTCTGGAGATTCTATATCAACATCTTGAATAATATTTTTGATTTTTGCTGCATCAAAAGCAAAAACTTTACCACTTACATTATGCCTATATTTTATATTAATTCTGTCTCCTTCTCCACTCATAATTGCTATCAATGTATCTTCTATACTTCCTAAAGGCGGTCTATCTATATTATCATATTCCATTTCTACATAGACTTCAGTTCCTATATTTTCTTTTGACTTTAATATTAATTTCCCATTAGATCTTTCAGCCGTAGATTTAAATAAAGATAAGCCTAAACCAACATTTCTAGTATTTCTTGTAGTTACAAAAGGATTAAGTACATCTTTTAATATGCTTTTTTTTATTCCTATCCCATTATCTTTTATTGATATTTGAAATATATTATCTTTAGGATTTTCCACTATATCTATTTCTATATTAGTAGCTTTACCAGAAATTGAATTTTGAATTATATCTAATATATGTAACGAAAGTTCCTTCACTATTTCTCCTCCACCTTAAAATACTCTAATACCTTATCTATAGTTTTATTTTTTATATCTATTTCATTTATTGGCTCATTAATATCCTGTAAGTAATGAGCATCAGAATTATAAATTACTCTATAATTCTTTATTAATTCTCTGTTATATAATTTATTACTGATCTCAACAAATTTTATATCATATTTTTCAGGTATAAATCCTAATACAGACAATATGCTATAACTTTTTTTGTCTATATGAGCAGGAATAATAACACCTCTTTCTTCCATTACCATATGATAAACATCGTCTATTTTAAACTTACTAGCATTTATTAATAATTTATCTATTTCATTTATTTTATTATCTTCTTTATCTAAAACTAATTGATTTCCAAATATATTTTCTTTATTTTTTATATTAGGAAGATTTTCATATATTTTTTCTCCAAAATTTTTTAAAGCTTTAACATTATGAAAATAACATAATAAATGAATATCTTCAGCAGTTGTAACTTCAATACCAGGTATTACTAATATATTTCTAAACTCTCCAAGTTTCATTATAGTTTCTACGTTAAAATATGAATTATGATCTGTTACGGATATTATATCTAAACCTTTTATATATGCCATATTAATAATATTATTAGGAGTCATGCTATTATCAGCACAAGGAGATAAAGCAGAATGAATATGTAAATCATAATATAATTTCATAATCAATTTATTCCTAATTTATATAACTCTATAGATATCTCATAAGTTGTCTTATTAGTTCTAATAATTGGTATCCCTAGTTCATTCGATTTCTCAATTGTATCTTCTTCTACCTCCATTCCTTCAACTATTAATATTGCAGAAATATCAATTAATGATGCTATAGCCACTATATTTATATGAGTCTGTACTGTCAACCATATCTGTTTTTCTTTAGCACTAGCCATTACTACACTTAATAAATCTCCGGAATAGACACCATTAGTTTCATTGTCCAAGCCTTTCTCTCCAGATATTAATTCTAAATCTAATTCTTTAATTATTTGAGAAATTTTCATCATTTTCACCTCCATTATTTTATCATAAATATACAATTTTCAATATTTGCTCCTCTGCAAACTATATCTTCTGCAAAAGATTTACAACTTGGTGCACCACAAGAGCCACAATCAAGTCCTGGAAGCGATTCTGCAATTTTATTTATTTCTTCAATTTTAGAAAATGCTTTAAACATATCATCATCTAACTTTAATGCTCCTCTGGGTTCTATATCTTCAGTCCAAGATAAATATCCAGATTTAAATAATTCTTTATATTCTTCTATTTCTTCTTTAGACTTTTCAGCTTTATATTCATTATCTTCATATATTTGCCTTATTCTACTTTTTGCTATAAATGGATTTTCAACATTTAATGGTCCCCCTACACAACCTCCTACACATGCATAGCCTTCGAAAAATTCAATATTTTTTAAATTTTCATTTTCAATTTCCTCTAAAACTTTTATTACATTACCAATACCATCTACAGCAACATATTTTTTTATTCCCATTGCCATACTTTGTCCTCCGACTCTCGACCAACCTATACCTTTGGAACTCCCTTTACTAAATCCACACTCTCCACTAATCTTTTTTTCATTTCTTACTAAATCACCATATATTTTCTTTATTGCAATAGCTCCATCCATGTAAGATTTTTTAATACCCAATGGTTCCCTTATGCTAGTATACTTTGCAGGACATGGCGTCAAATAAAAGGCTCCTATATCCTCTGAAGAAATATCATATTTATTCATAACTTCTTTTTTAGCCATTCTAGCTGCTATTTCCATAGGAGATTCAACTCTCATAATATTATTAATTAAAGAAGGAAATCGAATTTGAATTAAACGTATAACTGCAGGGCATAACGAAGATATAAGAGGAAAATTATTTGTTCCTTTTTCTAATATATCATTAAATGTTAAAGCAATAATATCGGCAGCCCTACCTTCATCGTATATATAATTAAAACCTAATCCTTTAATACTTTCATAAATTCTATCAATTTTTACATCCAAAGGAAACTGTCCATACAAAGTTGTAGATGTAATAGCTATGTTAAATTTATATTTATTAAGATCTCTTAAATCATCTGTTATACTATCTTGAGCATGATATGGACAAACTACTATGCACTCACCACAATCAATACATCTTTCTTTTAAAATATCAGCTTTCTTATTTTTAATTCTTATAGCTTCTGTGGGGCATCTTTTTAAACAATTTGTGCAACCTTTACAGTATTCATCATCAAGAACTACAGAATGAAACACCATTATTATGATACCACCTTTCCTTTTATAATAATTGTAATATTCCAACTATTATAATCATATCAAAAACTAATTTTAATTAATAGTCTAGTTCCTTCAGTACTTGATTCTATTTTAAAATAATCTGAACATTTTTTAATATTAGGTAAGCCCATTCCAGCTCCAAAACCTAATTCTCTCACTTCATCTGTTGCAGTAGAATATCCTTCTTTCATGGCTAAAGATATATCCTCTATACCAGGGCCTTTATCATAAGCATTTATAATAATATTATTACCCTCTACCATTAATTTTATATTTCCACCATAAGAATGTATTACAATATTCATTTCTGCTTCATATGTAACTATTGCCACTTTTCTAATCACTTTATTATCTATACCAACTTTTTTTAGTATTGATTTAATATTGCTAGATGTCTCACCAGCTCTTTTAAAATCATTACTGATTATACTATATTCTAATTTTATTTTATTTTTATCTTTACTATTATTCATCCAACTTTACCCCTCTTAACCCATTACTATATAATAATCCTGAGGCAGTATACAAAGTATGATTAGTGGTCATCAATGTTACTTTTTTTTCTTCAGCTAATTTAATCAAATCTTCTTCTGGAGTCTTACCTCTTACTAAAATAATCGCAAATAAATCTATTATTTCTGCTGTTCTTATTATCTGTGGATTATTCAATCCCGTCAATAAAATAGCTTTTTCATCTACAAGAGTTAATACATCACTCATTAAATCAGAACCAAAAGCCGATTGAATGTCTTTATTTAAAAAATCTTCTCCAGTTATAACTTCCGCACCTAATATATTTTGTATCTCTCTTAATTTCATATTAGTCCTCCTCATTTTCCTTTATAATATTGATGTATTGTATCAGAATTTTATTATATTCAGAGTAATAGGTTAATAAATTATCTTCTTTAATATCATCGGGAATTTTTTTCCTAGATTCAAATATTTTATTTAATTTAACTAATATTTCATATTCTGATTGTAATTCCTTATGAATATCAGAAATCTTACTATTATTTTCAGATATAATTTCTTTAATTTTAGAATGTTTTTTAGATATTAATACTTCTTTCCATACAGAAGTTTCATTAATAAAAGATTCATTATATAATTCTATTAACTCTGATATTTTTTTAACATCCTCTTTTATTAATTCTTCATCAATTATCACTTTTCCTTCTATAAAGTTTTCATTTATAAATGTTTTTTCAATTTTTTGATTTAAATATTGTTCATATTCTTCTGCATCTACTTTCTTAAAAAAGGTACCTGAGAATACTTTATAATTATCTGATTTTATTATATATGCAGGTATATCTTTTTTATTTAATTTTTCAACTAATGTTTTAGCATTCTCTAAATCAGTAAAACTTCCTGTCTGAATATTAAATATATTGATAATTTCCATACCTATTTCACCATTGGAAAATTCATGTTCTTGTTCTAAAGCTTGAGTATTCATAGTAGAATCATCAGTATGTGATAAAAAATTTGGATGAACTATATAATTAACTAAAAAAAATGCTAAAATAATGGAAACAATAGGTGATATTATCCCAAAAATTATTATATAAATTAGCTTGTCCTTTTTAGTTTTACGTTTTATATATTTTCTCTTATATCTACCCAATTTTTTCCTCCCCTTTAGAAATAACTATCTAAGTTAAGTTTTATCTGTTCTGGTTCATTAGGATATATAAAATTTGATACTCCTAATCCTAATAGTCTAATTTTCTTTTCTATATGAAATTTATTATCAAATATATAACTGGAAATATTTTTTAATGTTTCTAACTTATCTGCTGCACTTTCTAATGTATAACTTCTAGTCTCTATAGAAAAATCATCATATTTTAACTTTATAGTTATTGTTTTATATTTATATCCCTTCTTAATAATTCTATTATAAATATCCTCAGAATATTCATCTAATTTTTCATGAATATATTCTAAATTATCTATATCATAAGAAAATGTATTTTCTTCACTAATTGATTGAGGCAAAGATTCTCCTTCAATCTTTCTATTATCTATCCCCTTTGCAAACATCATTAATTCTCTACCTTTTTTTCCTAATCTATCAACTAAAACACTTTCATCGTAATTTTGTATATCATTTATAGTATATATTCCCATACTATTTAATAATTTAGCAGTTTTAGGCCCTACTCCCCAAAGTTTCCTAATTGGTAAAGGACTTAAAATATCTAAAACCTCTTCTTCATTAATCATAGTTATTCCATTTGGTTTATCCATATCAGAAGCCAATTTTGCCAAAAATTTATTATGGGCTATACCTACGGAACAAGTTAGATTGAGTTCCTTTTTAATATCCTTTTTTATGCTTTTAGCAATATACATAGGATCTTCATCAAAAATTTCTATATAAGCTTCATCTAACGATAAGGGTTCTATATTCAATGAATATCGTTTAAAAATATCTCTTATATAATTTGATGCTTTTTTATATTTATTTTTATTAACAGGAACAAATATTAAATTTCTACATAATCTTTCAGCAGCTTTAGAAGACATTGCTGACTTTACTCCAAATACTCTAGCTTCATATGATGCTGCACACACTACTCCTCTTTTATCAGGCTTACCTCCTACAACTATGGGTTTACCTTTCAAATTAGGATTATCCCTTTGTTCTATAGAAGCAAAGAAAGCATCCATATCAATATGTAATATATATCTCAAAATAATCCCTCCATATTTTAATGATGAAATTAAAATATCAATTATTAATAGTAAAAAGACAGAGAAATATTTCTCTGTCTTTTTACTATTAATATGTGTCATTAGTACAAGTTTTAGGCTTAAATCAAGGATTTAAGGCAAAAACACCACACATCTGAACCAATATTTCTAAAGCTAAGTATACCAGCTATGATTTCATAATTCAAGAGGTGAACCGCCAGAAATCGCTGGCGACTTCTTCCTCTATTCACTTGGCAGCTCTTGTTCCATTTTCGTATTTCCTTTAAAGGTAAAAAGAAAAGGGATTGCTCCCTTTCCCTCGTCTAAAAACCGTACATGAGAGTTTCCCGCTCATACGGCTCAAGCATTTCTTAACCCTTTCAGGCAACATGTTTGTGATAGTTTGTCCATCCTCTGATCACTTAGTTTAGTCTTCGAATCAAGTCCGATTAAGTGCTTACTTTTCCTTCTTTCAGTATAATAATAGAGCACTTTTAATAAAATGTTTGGAAGGTTTAACGATAAATTTACCTTTGAATCTTCTGAATGTCCACCCCAAAAAGTCAAACCCATCATCTATATACGTGATTGTTGTTTTCTCTTCTGATAACATTAGTCCTTGAGATTTGAGAAATTCACTGACAGTAACTTGTCGTTTATATTCCCTTGCCAAATGGTTTTTCTTTGCCATAAACAATAATCAGCTCTATACATTCTTATTATACTACCACTGAAAGCTTCACCTCTGATTCAGGCTGATTTGCTTCGCCTGTTCTTGTATATATCGCCGGTTTCTCGTTACTGCTAATCTTTTGTTCAGGAACATCTAAAGAACTGGCTTTGTTTTCTTCTATATCTGTCTTATCTTCTTTGATACTATCCGTTTGTTTACTCCTAACTTCATCTATTGCATCTTCTTGATGTTCGGAGATTGTATCCCCTATCTCCTTTGCTTTTTCAAAAAGTGCATTTGTAATATTATCGACTTTTGCCTGTAGTTCCGTCTTTTCTTCTCCACTTCTTGCTGTCCTCAATTTCCCTTCTAAATCTGTTTTAATTTTAATCATTCCTGTCATCTGTTCCTTTGTGGTAGAAAATGAAATAATAATGCCAGTTTCATCTGTAGTCATTCCCACTCCATTATCTTTGGTATCATTTGTAATTTTATCATTTGTTTTAGAAACTGCTTCCTCACTCTTTTCCTTCTGAATTTCAATTTTCCTTTGCGCTATCTGCTTATTTAAGTCCTGAATCTGTTGTTGCAATTCTTTCCTTTTTTCCATCATATCTTTAGGCGACATATCTTTATTGTCCGAAAGTCTTTGCAGTTGTTTCCTCACATTTTCAATTTGCTTTTGAATCGATTTAATCTGTTTGTCTTGATTTACACTGCCAGCATTCATTGTATAATTATAACTGGTGGAATCACTTGCTGTACTGTTGTTGATTTGCATATAAAACCCTTCCTTCCATAATTATTTTTGGTTTTGATATCCATAGATATCATTCTATATATAAGTTATCGACTAATTTCAGAAAAATTAAAATTCAAGCTGATTAATAAATTGTAATATTTATGTCTAAAACCTATTTTTATCGAATGGACTCATGATATTACTGCGTAATCGCAACAAATACAATTTTATTTTAGTTTTTTTTGCGCTTTGTTCCTCGAATATTCAAATGCTCTGTTATCAGTTTCTTGTAGTCAATCTCTAACTGGCGACGCATCACAACAACCTATCTTTCCTGCGGGCTTCCCGTAAAGTTGGCGGCTTCGATCATTCCCCAGTGGATTTCCTCCACAACAGTAGTATTGGGTGCGCTGTCATTTCACATAGTTTTAATGCTAAAATAATAATTAACAAGAATGCAAATATAAAATTTAACAGAATTACAAAGAAAGTAGTATAATTGCTTCCGATATAATGAGGTAATGGACATGATGGAAATAATAAAGGCAGAACTACACATTTTGAGGTGTTTAAAAATGAAACCAAACTATAATGAATTAGCTAGAAGATTTGGTGTCTCAAAACAAACTATATCAAAATATAATAATGGATTTGAAAAGAAAGAAACTAGAGATAAAAAATCAAAATTAAATAAATATAAAGAAAAAATAAAAGAAAAGATTAATTTAGCAGGTGCAACAATAACAGGCGTATATAAATACTTTTATTCAAGAGATAACACTATAGAATCTCGCTCAAGCTTTGCTTAAGCATTATGCTAAATATAAACTCCTAATAATAGATGAGATAGGATACTTACCAATTACAAAAGAAGATTCAAATATGTTTTTTCAGCTGATCAATAAAAGATACGAAAAATCTAGTACGATAATTACTACTAACAAGGAATTTAGCAAATGAAATGAAGAGTTTGGAGATATAGCAATTGCTAACGCAATACTAAATAGATTATTACATCACTCTACAGTTGAAAAGATAACAGGAAGATCTTATAGAACTAAAGATAAGATACCTAGTGGTAATTCAAAACAATAGTTAGCAAAAGTGTTAAAGGTTATATGAGTTTGGCGAGTCTACTTTCGTGCCTAAAACAAGCGATGTCACGCCCCAAACCCGTGAAGTTTGGAGGCCACTGAAAATCTTATGATTATTGAGTGAAATTAAAAATTTATAATGAAAAAATACTA
>NZ_WSFU01000142.1 GCF_016820635.1 Anaeromonas gelatinilytica
TCCTACCGGATTTTTCATTGTTTTTCTGTGGATAAATTTAAAATTGCATTTCGCAATCCACTATTTATAAGTAAATTATTAATATCATTCACAGCTTTATCTGCTGCCTCTTGAGGACTATACCCTTCTTTCATCAATCTAACAATTTCATATGATGTACATCCCTTCATGATATCTTCTCCAAGCCCTGTTGCTGTTGCTCCTCCTATTTCACTATCCACATAAAATCCAGAACCAGATATTGCTGAATCTCCAGTTCGTCCTCTTTTTTTCATAAATAATCCGCTTGTAGATGTTCCACCTACCATAGAGTTGTTTGAATCTAAAGCAATCATTCCTACAGTATCGTGTCCAGAATAAGGGCTTAAACCTTTATCAACAGTTTCCTTCAGCCTATTTTTATAATGGATAATTGCCCTATCAGTAAGCATATTTACTCTTTCAAATTCATTTTTATGAGCATACTCTTCAGCTCCTTGTCCTACTAAAAAACAATTTACTCTTTCTCCACTTAATTTTCTAGCAATACTTATTGGATTTTTAAAGTCTTTTATTCCTGCAACAGCTCCAATAGACAAACTATCACCATCCATAAAAGCTGCATCTAATTCTATCTCTCCATTCTCATTAGGAAGTCCACCATATCCAACAGATTTATAATATGGAAAATCCTCTACCATTTTTATAGCCTTCTCAATAGCATCTCCAGAATTTCCTTTATTTTGCAAACATTTAACACCTTCTTGAATACCTTCTAAAGCCATTCTCCATGTAGCAATAATTCCCCAACTCATATTTTATCCCTCATTTCTATTTTATCTATTATAATTAAACCTTTACTTTGCTAGATTATATATTCCTTGAGCAAAAATCTTTGCATTTAAGATAATATCATTTATATCCATATATTCATTTGGATTATGAGCTATACCCTTTTGTCCTTGAAAAGAAGGTCCAAAAGGAACAATATTAGGCATTATTTTAGCATAAGTTCCTCCAGTTGTAGTAACAGGAGTACCATCTAAGCCAGTTATATCCTCATATGCTTTTTGCAAAGATTTAATTAAAGAAGAATTTTTTTTAAATTTCACTGGATCATAATTTAATAATAATTTTAATTTTATATTATTAGTTAATTTAGACTTTATCTTCCTTAATATTTCATCTATATTAATATTTGCTGGATAACTCAGACTAATATTAAATAATATTTTAGAATCTTTCATTTCAATCTTATAATTTTTCATCTCCATAGTATCAAACTCATGATCACTGAAATTTATGCCCAATCTATCACCACTACTTTTACTAGAAAGGATATAAGTATTTAAAAAATCAAACAATTCCATTGCCATACTTTCATAATTTTCATAATTATATTCTATTCCAAATTGTACATTTGCCCTTCCTCTTTCACCATATACCACTGGATATTTACAATCAGGTGTGAAACCCATTATAGGAGGTTTCTCTCTTTCTAAATAGTACGGAATATCATTAAATCCACTTTCTTCATCAGTTCCAAATATGATTCTTACTGGTTTATTAATTTTAAGTTCAGACTCTTTAATAGCATATAATCCATAAAGTGCCGCTATAATTGGACCTTTATTGTCTAATACACCTCTACCATATATTTTTCTATTCTCAATATGACCGCTAAAAGGAGGATTTTTTCAACCTTCTCCCACATCAACAACGTCTAAATGCCCTAAAACTCCTATATAATCTTCTCCATCGCCATACTGAGCATATCCTATATAATTATCTAAGTTTTTAGTTTTAAATCCCAATCCTTCAGCTATTTCTAAGATTTTCAACAATGCATACTTTACATTCTCTCCAAAAGGAGCATTCAAATTTGATTTTCCTTTAATACTGGGTATATTCACAACTTCTACAATAGATTCTAATAATTTGTCCTTATACCTATCAATATTATCCATTAAAATTTGTTCCATTATATAACCCTCCAGTAAAAACCATCATATAAGGTAGTCTTACCTCAGACTACCTTATATGATTCTAATAACATATATTCTTTTTCAATTCTTCAATATCCTCTTTATTAAATATTTTTTCTGCCAATATACATATATTATTTAATGCTTTTTTCAATCCAATACCACTTTTTTTAGGCATCTTCACAATATTTACTGAATTCTTATACTTTAAAATAATATCTTCATTCTCCTCAGACATAACAGCAAGTGCTGGTATGTCTGTATTTTCATTTAATTTCTTTGCAAGTCGAGCACTCATATAAGCATAACCTTTATAATTGTATGCTGGTCCACAAATTACTATATCTGGATTCAATTTTTTAACCATTGATACCATTTTCTTTGATACTTCATCTTCATTTTCCTTAAAATATTTATCTCCACAATACAAACAAGCAATAACTTCACCATCCACTTCTTGAAGATGTGGCTTAATCATAGGTACTGAACCTATTTCTCCTTTTTTACCTCCTAGAGGAATATCAGATTTTTCCTTACTACCCATTCCGGCTTGTATTTGATCAAATATCATTAAAACTTTCATTTTTTACCTCCTATAAATCCTCCATAGATAAATCTTCAAATGAAATATCTTCTAACTCATCCTCTTCAGTATTAGACTGTTCATCTTTTAAATAATTTTTATCTAATACTTTTATAAATGGATAATATACTAAACATCCTAAAGCTACTAATATTACTTGGAAAATTGCTGCTTTCATACTCCCTGTTGATAAATAACCTGAAAATCCTAAAGGCGTAGCCCAAGGTAGCGCAACTCCATTAGTATATGGTAAAAATCCTGTTTCAAAGGCTATAGCCGATAAAACTGTATTCACAAAAGGTACACCTATAAAAGGTATAATCATTATAGGATTTAACACTATTGGTAACCCAAATATAATTGGTTCATTAATACCAAATATTCCAGGTACAATAGATAAATTCCCCAATTTTCTAATTCTTTGTGATTTACAAACCATCATCATAAGAATAACTAAAGAAAGTGTACTTCCCCCTCCACCAAAGGTTTGAAACAAATCGACAAATTGACCTGTATATATGTGAGGTAATGGCAAGCCTGCTTCAAATGCTGCTAAGTTTTCTATAGATAAAGTTCTAAATATTGGAAAAAAAACTGAATTTGTAACAGCAGGACCATTGATACCAAAGAACCAAAAAACAGAACTAGACACAACATATACAATCTGTGCACCCAAACTATTTCCCACTCCCATTAATGGAGTTTGCAATACAATATATATATAATTATGTGCAGATTCATATGATGTTAATTCAAATCCAATTCTTACTAAAAAGAATAGCTGAATGATTGCATCGAATCATTGAAGCCATTTATAATATTATCTTTCCACTCTTTGCCGCCATGTTCATAATCATTACTGCATCCTGTAAAACAAAATACTAAGCAAAGTATGAGTATTGTTGCAATTATTTTTGTGTGTTTCATCAGAATGCCCCCTTACATAAATTTAGGTACTACCATCATTGCAAAAGCAGCAACTCCACCAACAGCATATAAGCTGTTTACAACAAGGCATATCTTCATCAGATTATTTTGTGCATTTGCTTTCACATAAGAAACAATGGTAAAGATGCCGCTAAAAATCATAAATGCTGCATAGCAGGAAATCATAATTTCCGCAACTGGAGATTCCAATGCCCATTGATTTGTTCTAAGTATGAGTATCGTCCACGGAACAAAAAGCATAATAGTCGAAATAGCAGTTAAAACTTTGTTTTTCATAATAAAATTATCTCCTTTCTGCCTGCCCAAAACGGAAGCAGGAAACAGCCAAACATATAATTACTACTACCACAGCAATCGGAAGCCACGGTATCAAGTCTATTTGTGCAGTAGAAAGATTTGTTGCAAGTTTTCCGTATTCTGATGTAATTACGTAAAACGGATAACACATCGGATATGCAAACCAAATTTTTGTGTTAATCATTAAAACCGATGGAACAATGAATGCCAAACCTGCACCTATTGAAAAAATCGGAGTCCGAATACAAATAGAGAGTACCCAGAAAAATGCAATCATCGGTATGGAAAAAAGGTATATCAATCCTGCTTCTTTCAAAACAAATAACGGTGAAAGAATAAAATCATAGCTTTGTATCTGAGTTACGATAGCAGCACTGATAAAATATATTCCTACCGTCATTAAAATCTGGCTTGCCGCAAGCGTAAGAAGCACAACGAATTTTGCCATACATAGCTTTGCTGTGTTAATCGGTAAAGCAAGCATTTTGAAAATACCATTGTTGCTTCTTTCAGTTTGGCTCAATAGCACTGTTCCCACAACCATACTGGCAGGAAACATAAACCACGCCATTCCTAAAAAACCTTGAATCAAAAAGTTGTTTTCTGGTGAAATACCTTCTGCCTGCATACCGAAATTCATATCAGCATTAAAGATAGAAGGCAGCCACAGAATTATCGTGGCAGTAAGTAATATCAACATTATTTTTGAGCGTTTGATTTTTTTTAACTCAACGCCGACCAATGATAAAAAACTCATTCAAACGACCTCCTAACCTTTATAAATAACAGCTCTGCAATTCCAATAACAACAATTTCAATGAGAGCTACGTAAATAAATTGAAGTGTTCTTTCTGCATCTGTACCTCCAAAAATCTGAAAAGGCATTGCGAATGGAAATATTGACAGAATAAAATTCTTAACAGGCACCATCGTTGCCGTAAAAACGCAAACCACGCCAATTCCGAGTGATACCCACATATTTTTGCAAGCAGAAGAAATAAGCATCGATAGAATAACGCTTGGTAAAGTCAAAAGCAGAGAATAACCTAAGGTTTTGCCAGTCTCTAACCAGAAATCGTTATATACTTCAAACCAATGGAATGAGCAAAAGGCTAACGAGGTTGCTTCAATCACAAGAACGACTACGAACATAGCGGACAATAAGATGACCTTTCCAAAGAACATCTGACTCTCTTTCAAGGGCAGCGTTCTCATTTTCTGAATGGCATTATCCGCATATTCTGTATGATACATAAGACAAGCCCCTGCAACTATCAGCAGAACATTCAACATCGCCATCATCTGCCAATTTGCATCAAGGAGAATTTGAAGCGGCGTATCTGATAAACCAACATAGTTTTCCGAACGTACTGCCATATTCAAAACAGGTATAGCCGCTGCCAACAATCCTCCACTTAAAAATGTAGGAATAAAACCTGTTCGTTTTATCTTTTTACATTCCAAAAAAACGCTCATCTCACGACACCTCGCTGTTTGTTGTCTGCATCAATCAACGCAAGGAAAGTATCTTCCAAATTATCAGTGGGATAACCCTGTGCAGCTATATTTTGCTTCAAAATATCAAGCATTCCCTCGAAAATAAGATGTCCGTGGTTAAGGATACCGATATTGTCTGCCATTAGTTCTATTTCGGAAAGCAGATGTGAGGACACTAAAACTGTACAATCAAACTTTTCGGGAAGAGAACGAATAAGTGTTCTAATTTCGTGAATACCTACGGGGTCAAGTCCGTTTGTCGGCTCATCAAGCATCAAAATAGGCGGTCTGCCAATCAAAGCACTTGCCAATCCCAATCTCTGCTTCATACCAAGAGAATACTTTTTTGCAAGCCTTTTTTTGTGCTGAGTCAGTCCAACCAGTTCGAGAGCTTCCGTTACAGAAGATTTTGGCAAGCCTAAAATCTTACGGACAATCTCCAAATTTTCCTCTCCGCTGAGATTTCCATAAAATGCAGGTGCTTCGATGAACGAGCCTATCTCTTTCAAAATATCAACTCGATTTTGAGGATATTTTTTTCCGTCAATGGTAAATGAACCGTTTGTTGGTTGTGTGAGTCCCAGAAACATTTTCATCGTAGTAGATTTTCCTGCTCCGTTGGGACCGAGAAATCCATAAACCGTACCTTTGGGAATATGAAGATTGATGCCTGATACTGCTGTGAAATCGGCATAAGTCTTAGTTAAGTTATTGGTTTCAATAATGTTCATAGTGTTTTGCTCCTTTCGTTAATGTTCATAGTATTTTGCTCCTTTTGTTTACGCCACTTATTTTACACGACCAACCTTGTGCTAACATTCTCTCTACCTTACATCCACCTTACATTTTTCGTAAAATAGAAAAAAGTCATAAATCTATGCTATAATGTAGGACGTAAAGAAGGTGATATAATGGACTTCAACTATTTGAAGCAAAAACGCATACTGCTTGTAGATGACGAGCAGGAGATATTAGATATGGTCTTGTCCATCTTAAACGAGGACGGCTTTCATAACATACAAACAGCAAAATCCATGAAAGAAGCTATCTTAGCAGCAAACAAGTTTGTACCAGAGCTTGCTATTCTCGATATAATGCTACCAGATGGAGATGGCTTTGCTTTAATGGAACAGTTAAAGAGTCAAGCGGATTACCCAATTCTCTTTTTAACAGCCCGTGGAGAAGATGAGGATAAATTCCGTGGCTTCGATCTTGGTGCGGACGATTACATCGTGAAACCCTTTTTGCCAAAAGAACTGACATATCGGATAAATGCAATCCTACGCAGAAGCTATAAGGACGAAAATCCTATTGTTAAATTGTATAATAGCGAGATTGATTTTGACCGTGCAGAAGTCATTAAAGATGGAGAACATATTGCACTAACGGCAAAGGAATATGACATCCTTATCGCTTTATATCATAATGCAGGACATATCGTAACAATTGATGCTCTATGTGAAGCGGCGTGGGGTGATAATCCTTTCGGTTATCAGAACTCTTTAATGGCACATATTTGCCGCATCCGTGAAAAGATTGAAAAAAGTCCCTCTCAGCCTGTTTCTCTCATAACAATAAAGGGTTTAGGCTATAAGCTGATTGTGGAGGGCAAATAATATGAAAAGTGTGCCAAAGTTAATACGACGATTTGTTGGCATTTTGTTGCTTAGCTCAATCCTAATCGTTGTCTTTAACTTCATCGCCTTAGCTATCATTACCGCTTATCAATCTCCAAATGGTTCACCGTGGATTACGGCTGACGAAACGGCAGAAGCATTACAGTCAATAGAACAGGGATATGTACTGTCAGATGAAATGACAACGGAACTTCACAAAGAAAATACTTGGGCAATCTACATTGATAATGCAACAGGCAAATCAGTTTGGCATTCCGATAATCTTCCTGAAAGTATACCACTTGAGTTTACTGCATCCGATATAGCTAATCTCACTCGTGGATATATCGATGGATACCCTACCTTTACTGGCGAAGCTGAGGATGGATTAATAATACTCGGTTATCCAAAGGATAGTTATTGGAAACATATGTGGCCAAGTTGGGATTATCGTTTTATCGAAAACTTGCCACAAACCATTCTTGCTGTTCTCGCCGCTAATGTACTTTTAATTTTTATAATCTATATGGTTGTAAATACAAAACTATTGAAATCAATTAAGCCTATAGCAGACGGTATCCAAGCATTACCTACGGAACAACCTGTATGCCTAAAGGAGAAAGGCGTATTATCTGAGCTTTATATCAAAATCAATCGTACTTCTGAGATATTGCAATCTCAAAACTATCAGCTTAGGAAAAAGGAAACCGCCAGAGCAAATTGGATTGCAGGAGTATCTCACGATATACGAACACCGTTATCTATGGTAATGGGATACGCAGGTCAATTAGAAAGCGACACGCATTTATCAGATGAGGAACGCAAAAAGGCTACTGTTATCCTTAGACAAAGTGAACGAATGAAAAACTTGATTAATGACCTTAACCTTGCATCAAAACTGGAATATAATATGCAACCAATAAAACCAAAGCAAGAAAATATGGTTGCCATTGCTCGGCAGGTCGTTGTTGATTTCATTGACATAGGTATTGGGGATAAGTATCACATTAAATGGCTTACAGACAATTCCTTAAACACCTGTATAGTAAACGCTAATAAAGACTTAATAAAAAGAGCTATCGGTAACCTGATACAAAACAGCATTAACCACAATAAAAACGGCTGTAAAATATTTGTTTCCGTTACCGCAGACAACAATAGATGCTGTATCAGTGTTGCCGATGATGGTATTGGGGCAACAGACGAACAAATTGAAAAACTTAACAACTCACCGCACTATATGGTTTGCGACGAAAACACTTCTGAACAACGACATGGTTTGGGATTGCTGATTGTAAAGCAAATCATATCATCCCACAACGGAGAAACTATTATTGAGCAAAGTCAATATGGCGGTTTTGAAGTAAAACTGATTTTGCCCTTATAATCTCAATGTAATATGGTTGATAAGAAAAGCAGAGGATTTCGTTTCCTCTGCTTTTTATTGTATTAAAAAAAATGGATGAACACTATATCGTTCATCCACAGAAAATACTAGATTTTGTTTATACTTTCCTTTGTTAATTTTACAAGTTCATCTATAGTTATAATTTCATAGTTTCTTACATATGTTTTAAATTGATAACCTATAGGTTCTGTCCATTTTTCTTCTAAACCACTTTTTGAATTCAAAACTCCTACTATATTACCTACCTGTCCAGCATTACAATCTACATCTAATCCAGCAAGTCCTACTAAATATATAGTTTTATTGTAATCCCCTTCACCAAACCACAGAGATATTACTTCTATAGCTGCATTAGGATATGAATGAACTAAATTATACCTTTCAAATTCTTTCTCACATATAATAAAAGCTTCTTCTGGATCTTCTACCTTTTCACAAGTATCCAATGCAAATTTCACAACACTTTTATACTGACTATCCTCTGGTAATATTTCTATGGTATCTTTTATTATTTTTCTGATATCACTTTCTACAAAGGCAAGGGATGTCATTATGGCATTAAAAACTTCTCCAATGATTCCATTGTTATAATGGGATATCTGTCCATCTAGCCATGCTAATCTTGCTGCTTCTAAAGGATCTCCCGGTGCAACCATTCCACAAATCGCTCCTCTCATCTGAGCACCTATCCATTCTCTATAAGGATTATTATCCTTACCCGATAGTGGAGGTAATTTACCTAAAAGTAAATTTTTCAGAGCTATATCTTCTGCAGACCATGCATAGGGTATTAACGCTGTCCAATTTCCAGAAATTTTTTCTGAATCTAAATCCTTACCATATTTGTATTTCGAAAGTAAAAATGCTATTTCAAATGTTATATCATCATTATAAGCACTAGGAGGCTTTAGATAACCATTTATATCCTGAAAATCTCTTTTTATAGTTTCTCTAGAATATCCTTCAAGGGCAGTTCCATATGACCCTCCACATATTTGCCCCATCCATCCCCAATATATCTGATTATCTAATATTTCTAAATTCACATTTTTTTTGTTTGGAAATTTACTATTATCTTTAAACTCTTTCCAAGACTCATAAATCTTATAATTCCAATATTTATGTTTTGGATTTTTTTCTGCATTATTTAATGATTGAAATATCTTAACAGTATATCTCATTAAATTGGTATTATCTTTATTATCATAAGCTATTTTACCCTTTTGAAAATACTCTTCTGCCTCTCTTACATCCATCCCCATATTTTCAGTAGCTTGTATTGCTCCTGAAATAAGTGATGAAGGAGCTCCTGAACCTGGTGCTTTACTAAACCATATGGTTCTTATTTTATTCATCTCATATTTTTGTGAATCACTCTGTTTCCAGTCTTCATCTTTCTCTATTACAATATGTCCCTTAGCATCATTTACTAATTCCTTAGAATATTTCCATGCTTTAATTTTTATCACCACCATTATTTATTTTTAAAAAACATCATCATACCTTTGTTACACATTCACATACATAATCCACAAATTCTTTACGATTCAAATCTAATAATACATAAACATTCTTATCTCTTTCAGAAACAGGTCTTTTATCCGCTAAAGTCATGCCTCTAGTAATAGTTCCTTCTGTTTCAATATCTACGTGATACATCTTACCTTTAAATAAATCCGACCTTAAAAGGTATCCAATTGCACAGGGATCATGTAGACAACTTCCCTCAAATCCAAATTCCTTACTTCCCTTTCCATAAAACTCTAATAATTCTAAAACAAAATTAGAAATCTTACCTTTGTTTTTTAACATTTCCAACTCATCATCCATAATCATAGCCTTATTAGTCACGTCTAAACCTGCCATAACAATATCCACTCCAGAATTGAATACTATTTTCGCTGCCTCAGGATCTACATAGATATTAAATTCAGCTGCAGCAGTTCTATTCCCTACATTTATTCCTCCTCCCATCAAAGATATTAATTCTATTTTTTCTTTAATTGATGGGTAAGTTTTTAATAATAAGGCTATATTTGTAAGAGGGCCCAGTGGAACTAATGTAACCTTACTGGTCGATTCTTTTATTTTTTCATACATAAACTCTACAGCATTCATAGAAACTATCTCATACTTAGGATCTTCTAATATGGGACCATCCATTCCAGAATCTCCATGAAAATCAGTTCCAGTATGAATTTCCCGAATAAGAGGTCTTCTTGCTCCTGAAGCTACCGGTATATTTTCATCTACTAAGGACAATATCTTTAAAGCGTTTTTAGTCACATTATCCAATAAACCATTACCACCTACAGTAGTTATCCCTAAAATATTTAATTTATCTTTATTTGCAATTGCCATAAGAATAGCTATTGCATCATCATGTCCAGGATCACAATCTATAATTATATTTCTCATAATTACTCCTTCAACTTTCTTTTTTTAGTATTATTTATTGCATATATCAATAGCCCAATAACGGTTGCAAGATATGGTATTATAGAAATCAGCTCTGAAGGTATACCTAATAATTGAAGAGTATTTGATAATGCATCAGCTGCTCCAAATAAAATGGATGATAATGTGGTTCCAAGAACTGTACCTCTCCCCATAGCTTCTGCTGCCAAGGCAATCCATCCTCTTCCTGCTGACATTCCACGAGAAAACCATGATACATATCCCATAGATAAAAAAGCACCACCCAAACCTGCAAACACACCACTTAGAGCCATAGCTAAATATCTTACCTTCATAATATTTACACCTACTGATTTTGCTGCATCTTCATTCTCTCCAACTGATTTTATTCTAAGTCCAGTTGCAGTTTTATTTAATAAATACCATACTCCTATGATAAGGATTATCGCTACATATGTGAGTATATTATGTCCTGAAATTATGTCACCTAAAACTGGTATATTCTGAATAATAGGTAAATCTATATTAGGCAAAACTTTACTAGGTAAAGAAGATGATGTACCTTTATCTCCTGTCAAATAATATAGTAAAAATATTGTACCACCATCTGCAAAGAAGTTTATTGCAATACCTCCAAGAATAACATCAGTCTTTAATTTCAATGTGAAATATGCTAAGATACTTGCAGATATAAGTCCTACTAAAACAGCTCCTAACAAACCTATAAATGCACTTCCCGTATAAGCACTAAATACAACCCCTCCCAAAGCAGACATAAGCATTATACCTTCTAGACCAATATTTGGAGATCCAGCCTTGTTAGAGATCAATGCTCCCAAGGCAGCAAATAATATTGGTGTTGTAACCCTTATAGTTGAAAATACAAAATCAGAAGTAAAGATTGTATCAAAAAAACTATTCATTATTCTTTACCTCCTTTAATAATGATTTTTCTTTATAGCCTTCTAAGAATTTTTTCCCTGATATGAAGAGAATTATAATCGCCTGAAGAATGTATACCATTTCAGAAGGTATATCTGTCATCCTTGCCATTAAATCTGCTCCAATCCTTATATATGCTAAGAATAATGCAGCAAAGATTACGTTTTTAGGTTTGTTTTTTGCAAGCATAGCTATTAATGCACCATCAAATCCCAAGCCAGGAAGTGCAGACCATTTAAATCTATCATACATTCCTATTATCTCAACTGCTCCTCCCATACCAGCAATGGCACCGGCTAATATACTAGCAATCAATATAACTTTTGTAGTATTCATGCCTGTATATTTTCCGAATCTCTTGTTCAATCCTGTCATCCTTATTTCATAACCCCATCTTGTTCTATATAAAAACAAATAAACAAGAAATACAGTTAGTAAAGCTATAATCAATCCTGTGTGAATCCTAGTTCCAGGTATTATTTTATTTAAAAAAACACTTTCATTCATTTTAAATGAATATACTCCTGACACGTTTGGATCTCTAAAATAAAAGTTTAATATATATGCACCTATGCCAAAAAATATACTATTAAACATCAACGAAATAACAAGTTCTGATGCATTCCATTTTGCCTTAAAAAATCCAATCAATAACATAACTATCATCCCAAATAAGCTTCCTATTAATATAGCAAGTATTGGATGAAATATAAACGAAAGTGAAAATTTTATTCCTATTATTGAAGCTAATAATCCACTAAAATAAAATACTCCTTCTGACCCTAGATTAAATAATCCAGTTTGAAATAAAATAGAAGTTGCTAGACCCGAAAATATTAAAGGAATTGCCAATTCTACTACATTCCCAAGATATCTCATTTTAGTTGAAGGGCTTATTATAAAGTAATATAGTGTCGATAAAGGTTCATCACTTGCAAATAATATAATAGCAAAACCTATCAAAAGTGAAATAGTAACAGCAACAAAAGTTCTTACTATTTCAAATCGTTTTTCAACATTCATCTATAGCCCTCCTAATCTCTTCTTCACTTTGTCTTTTGATTCCTAGCATGTATAATCCTAATTCTTCTTCATCAGTTTCCTTTACATCTTCAAAATAAGCTACAATTTTACCTTCAAACATTACTATCAAAGAATCGCTTAATTCCATTGCTTCATTCAAATCTGCACTAACTAATAATACTGCTGTTTTATCATCTCTTAATTTGATTATTTCCTCATGTATAAAATGGGCTGCCCCTACATCTACTCCACGGGTCGGTTGCTCTGCAATTAAAACTTCTGGATCTATAGAACATTCTCTAGCTACAACAATCTTTTGTATATTTCCACCAGATAAACTTTCTACCTTTTGCTCTATATCTTTGCATACTACATCATAACTAGATACAAGTTCTTCTGAAAGCTTGTTTATTTTATTCATATCAAATAATAGACCATTATTTAATTCTGAACTTTTATATCTATTTCCTATTAAATTTTCCATTATAAATGCCTCTTTAGCAACTCCATCTGTCATTCTGTCTTCTGGAATATATGACATCCCATAATTTTTTATTTCTCCTATAGACAATTTCTGTATACTTTTCTCCCCTAAGAATACATTACCTTCATAGTTCTTCTTATTTCCTGTTATTATACTTATCAATTCCCTTTGACCATTTCCTTCAATGCCTGCAATTCCTAAGATATTTCCCCTGTTTAACGTGAAATTTATATCCTTTAATATATAATTTCCTTCAATACCTTTATATGATAAATTTTCTACCTTTAATAAAGCTTCTCCCTTTTCATTCTTTCTTTTATCATATTTTAATACCACATCTCTACCTATCATAATATTTGAAATTTCTTGTTCCGTCATATCAGAAACATTATATGTTCCCATGGTCAAACCTTTCTTAATAACAGTTACCCTATCACAAATACTCTTTACCTCCCTAAGCTTATGGGATATAAATATTATAGTATGACCATTTTCTTTTAATTTCTTAAGCTGTACAAATAATTCATCTGTTTCTTGAGGAGTCAACACTGCAGTAGGCTCATCAAGTATAAGTATTTTTGCCCCTCTTAAAAGGGCTTTTAATATTTCAACCTTCTGTTTCATCCCTACAGATAAATCTTCTGTTTTCATATTTGGATCTACTTTTAAATTATATACTTTGATTAAATCCTTTATCATATCTGTTGCTTTATTATAATCTATTGAAATACCTTTTTTAGGCTCCATTCCAAGAATCATATTTTGAGCAATAGTAAATGAAGGTACAAGCATAAAATGTTGATGCACCATTCCTATACCCATTTCAATTGCTTTATCTGACCCCTCTATATTTGTTTTTTTACCTTTAAAAAATATTTCACCAGATGTTGGTTGTTCCATCCCAAAAAGTATTTTCATCAAAGTGGATTTACCTGCACCATTTTCTCCTACAATAGCATGTATCTCTCCTTCTTTTAATTCAAAATTGACTTTTTTGTTTGCAACTACACCATTATTATATAATTTCATTATATTTTTTAATTCTAAAATATAGTTATCCATAAATAGACTACCTTTCTTTTTAGATATTAGAATATATATTAATTAGGTTTTACATAATGTAAAACCTAATTAATATATTATAAAATCTATCAGTAACTAAGGTCTAACTGACTCTCTTAATTCTTCTATTTTTTCTGTAGATATACCAAAAGCAGTTCCTACAGTTATTTCACCACTTTTAATTTTCTCTTCTATCTCTTTAATTCTATCTTTTATTTCTTGAGGTAGTTCTTCGTAGTATTCATTTTTAGCAAGCTCCACAGCTTCTTCTGCTACTCCCATTTCATTATGAGTACCATATTCCAATTCTCCAGCTATATGTTTTTCTACTGCATTAAATATAGCTATATCTATTCTTTTTACTGCGGAAGATACGATACGTTCTGCTTTCTCTGGATCAGAATCCTTAAATAACATTGCTTGATCTGAATCTACACCTATAGCATATGCATCTTCTTCATTTGCAGCATCCATTAATCCTAAACCTGTACCACCAGCAACATTAAAACTAATATCAACACCAGAATTATACTGTACAATCCCTAGCTCTTTACCTTTAGCCGGATCTGTAAAATTACCAGCATAGGATACTAATACTTTTATTTCAGGATCAACATATTGTGCCCCTTCTATATATCCTACCAAAAAGTCATTTATTCCTGGAGTATCTGCCCCACCTAAAAATCCAATTGTATTTTCACTATTTGCAAGTTCCATTTCTGAAGTTGTAACTAAACTAGCAAGAGCTCCTGCTAAATAAGATACTTCATTTGTACTATAAAACATAGAATAAACATTATCAGGTGTTTCTTCTATAAATGTGTCAAAATTAATATATCTCTTATCAGGATATTCTTTAGCTATTTCATTCATCAATTCTGTAGTATCATTTCCAGAAATGATAATATCCCAATCTCCTTCTGATACGTCAACAAAAGTAGGTTCCCATTTAGTTGAATCAGTCCCCATTTCTATAACCTTTGTTTTTGCACCAAGCTCTTTCTTTACAAGCTCTAAACCTGCATTAGCAGAGTCAAAAAATGATTTATCTCCCAATGTCCCAGGAATCAATAATGCTACCTTCAATTCATCTTTTGAATCCTCTCCTGAAGTATCATCACCAGAACATGCACCTAATACTAGTGACAATATCAATATAACAGTGACAAATAAAGCTGTTTTCTTCATTTTAATTCCTCCATTTAAATTTAAATTTTGTTCATTATATCCTGCCTTACTGGCATAGATGGTTGTGCACCTCTTCTAGTAACACTTACTGCTGAAGCAAGTATTGCATTTTCTATAGCTTGTTTCATATCCCTACCTTTAGAAATTTCTGCTGCCAAAACTCCATTAAAACAATCTCCTGCACCAGTAGTATCAATTGCATTTACTGGATAAGGAGGAAAATACAATTCTTCTTCACTATTTATAAATAGAGCTCCACTTTCTCCAAGAGTACAAATAACATTCTTTACACCTAAATCAATCAAATATTTTGCTTTTTCACTATTAGTACTCAAATCACTCGATTTAGTCAATGTAGCTAATTCATTTTCATTAGGTGTAATTACATCAATTTTACTTAATAACTTTTCACTTAATACTCTAGCGGGAGCGGGATTTAATATTATAAAAGCATCATTTTCCCTTCCTTTATCTATGGCATACTCAACTACATCTACAGGTATTTCCATTTGTAACAAAATAATATCTGCTTGTCCTATGATTTTTTCATTTTCATCAATAAATTCTTTAGTAAAATCACCATTAGTTCCAGGTATAACTACTATAGAATTATTACCCTCATTATCTACTGTAATCCATGCCATACCCGTCTTATTATATTCATGCACCTTAATTCCAGTAGTATCTATACCTTCTCGTTCTAAATCTTCTTTTAGTTTTCTCCCATTTTGATCATTTCCAATTGAAGCCAGCATGTAAGTATCAGCATTAAACCTAGCACATGCAACTGCCTGATTTCCGCCTTTTCCTCCACTATATTTCTCTACGGAATTAGAAATTATCGTCTCTCCTATCTGAGGAATACTATCAACAGAAACAATCATATCCATATTTAAACTTCCTATTATAAGAACTTTCTTCATTTTTATGCCCTCTTACTAGTAGATTCTCTAATTATTAGTTTCGTTTGTATTTTTACTTCTTTATTTGCAGAATCCTTTTTTTCAATAATATCAATCAATCGTTCTACAGCTTTATATCCAATGTCATAACTTGGTTGCATAACAGTAGTAAGTCTTGGATTAACAAGGGATGATATGTATATATCATCAAATCCCACTATACTAACATCTCCAGGAATTCTTTTTCCTTTTTCCTTCAATGCATTCATAGCTCCTATAGCTATCAAATCATTCCCACAAAATATAGCTTTAGTATCATCTTTCAATTGCATCTCATTCATTATTTTATATCCAAAATCACTACTAAATTCTCCAACTATAACTAAATCTTCATCAAAGGGGATATCGTTGTCCTTAAGAGCCTTTTTATACCCTTCAAGTCTCTTCTTAGAAGGTCTAATATCTAACTGTCCAGATAAAAATAATATGCTTTTATGTCCTATTTCTATCAAATAATTTACTGCCTCATAAGCACCATTAAAATTATCAACTTCAATATTTCCTTGTATTCCTTTAAAATATACTTCCCTATCAAGAGAAACAATAGGTACATTTATGTTTATATTTCTTTCTCTTCTTTTATCCCTTACTATAGCACCAGATAATGCAATACCATCAACTTGTTTTTCTATCAAATTATTAATATATCTTATTTCTTTATCCAAATCATCATCAGTATTACAATAAAATATACTATACCCTCTCTTATTTGCAATATCCTCTGCTCCTCTAGTTAAATCAGTAAAGAAAGGGTTGCTAACATCAGGTATTATAAGCCCAATAGTCTTTGTCTTCTTTGTAATCATACTACGAGCTAAACTATTAGGAGAATAATTTTCTTCCTCTATAATTCTTTTTACATTTTCTATAGTCTTTTCACTTAAATCACTATCTTTTCCATTTATAACTTTAGAAACAGTAGCTATCGAAACATTAGCAATTCTTGCAATATCTTTTATAGTTACAGCCAATACATCACCTCCAAGAATTTACTTAAACGTTTTAGTAAAACGTTTAAGTAAATTGTACTATTATATTTTTATTTTGTCAAATAAACTATACATTTTTTAAACAATTCCTTTACATTGTATATATACAAGACTATTTAATATCAATATAATCAAATTAAGAAAAATAAAGGAGGTTAAATTTATGTATTATAGTAATGGAAATTATGAAGCTTTTGCTCGTCCTAAAAAACCTAAAGATGTGGACAAAAAAAGTGCTTATCTTATTGGTTCTGGTCTTGCATCCTTATCTGCTGCTGCTTTCTTAATTCGTGATGGTCAGATGAAAGGAGAAAATATACACATTCTCGAAGAATTAGATATAGTCGGAGGTGGACTAGATGGTATCTACAACAATGACTATGGATTTATTATTCGTGGTGGAAGAGAAATGGAAAACCATTTTGAATGTCTGTGGGATTTATTCCGTTCTATCCCCTCATTAGAAGAAGATAATGCTTCTGTTTTAGATGAATTTTATTGGCTAAATAAAGAAGATCCCAACTACTCTCTTCAAAGGGCAATTGTAAATAGAGGTGAAGATGCTCATACAGATGGAAAATTCACTTTAACTCAAACTGCTTCTATGGAAATAATTCAATTATTCTTTACACCAGAAGAAGAACTCGAAAATTTAAAAATAACTGATGTGTTTAGCGAAGACTTTTTTGATTCTAACTTCTGGCTATATTGGAGAACCATGTTTGCATTTGAACCATGGCATAGTGCAATGGAAATGCGCCGATACGTCACTCGATTCATTCATCATATAGGAGGATTGCCTGACTTTTCTGCACTTAAATTCACTAAATATAATCAGTATGAATCCATGGCTCTTCCTTTGATGAAATATCTTGAAAGTCATGGTGTAACATTTCAATATGGAACAACCGTTAAAAATGTAATATTTGACGTAAGCAATGACAAAAAAGTGGCTAAAAAATTAATTTATAGCCAAAAAGAAGAAGAAAAAGAAATCCTACTAACTGAAAATGATCTTGTTTTTATAACTAATGGTAGTAATACAGAGAGTTCTACATTAGGAGATAATAATACACCGGCAACAATGAACACTGAACTGGGCGGTAGCTGGGAGCTTTGGAAAAATATCGCAAAACAAGATACTGCTTTCGGTCGTCCCGAAAAATTCTGTGGTAATATTGAAGAAAGTAATTGGGAATCAGCAACCATAACAACATTAGACGAAAAGATTCCTCCTTATATCGAAAAAATTTGTCGTAGAGATCCTTTCAGTGGAAAAGTAGTAACTGGTGGTATCGTCACTGTAAAAGATTCCAGTTGGTTAATGAGCTTTACATTAAATAGACAACCACACTTTAAATCTCAACCAAAAGATCAACTAGTGGTTTGGGTATATAGTCTATATTGTGATGTACCAGGAAATTATATCAAAAAACCTATGAAAGATTGTACTGGTATAGAAATTACAGAAGAATGGCTCTACCATATGGGTGTACCAGAGAATGAAATCCATGATTTAGCTGTTAATTCAGCAAATTGTGTACCATGTATGATGCCTTATGTAACATCATACTTCATGCCAAGAGCTAAAGGAGATCGTCCAAATGTGGTTCCAGATGGATGTGTAAATGCTGCTTTTATTGGAAACTTTGCAGAAACTCCACGTGATACAGTATTTACGACTGAATATTCCGTTCGTACTGCTATGGAAGGAGTATATACTCTCCTTGATATAGATAGAGGTGTACCAGAAGTATTTGGTTCTGCATTTGATGTACGTGTTCTATTAGACTCTACCTCTAAAATGATGGATGGTCAAAAACTCACTGACTTAAAACTACCTGCCAAAACAAAAATGAGTGCTAAAAAAATTCTTAAAAAAGTTTCGGATACCCGAATCATGGAATTACTAGAAGAGTATAAATTAATCTAACAACTGCAATTACCAAAAATTAAACTGGGAAAATTCATTTTAAATGGATTTTCCCAATTATTTATTTAAAAGAATACCTGCCCTTATATTGTCATAAAGCTCTTTGTTTAAGAAACAATAATTTTATTTAATTATATTTAAATTTAAAACTTAATATTTCATTACTATTCATTTCTTTTATATAAACAATATCTTTAGTAATTTCAATATTCTTATTATATATACTTTCTTCTTTTAAATTAACTAAACCAACATCACAAAATTTCCCTTTATCATATTCAATCTGTAGACCATTTATCTTTTCATTGATGCTGTTATAAATTCGTAATACTATTCCATCATCTTGTTCTGCTTTCTTGATAGTACTAGTACCTACCAATGGATTTTTTATCTTAATTGGACAATATAAATCTGATAAATCTTTATCATTTTCAGTATTTTGCGACTGCTTATAATACAATGGATATAGATATTTTTCAGCATTTATATTCATTGCATTTATATTTTTAATGGGACAAATAGAATATTCCATTTCAAATCTTCCTATCATATTACTTTTTGGTGTCTTTACATGTAAGCCAGATCTTCTTCCCGGTCTATTAACTAAATCTTGTTTACCCATATAGCTAGTAGCACATAATAACGTTAAGGCTATTTTAGGTTCATCTTCATCTAATATTTCATATTGAGGTAGACCCTTGTTCATAATTTGTATTCCATTTTCCCCATCAAATACTCCTACAAATTTTTGTTGATTATATATTGGATAATACTTTTCTTGCCAATTCTCTTCTCTCCAATACTCTACTTGTTTTAAATAATTTTTTCTTTCCATAATTCCAAATTGTTGATCTGAATAGTGAATATTTGATTTAATATTTCCATCAAATAATACTTGTATTCTATGATCTTTAATACTGTTATCAATTATAGTTTTTATATCTAACCTATTGTTATTTTTATAAATTGTTAGATAAGATTCTATAACTGCATTTTCCTTTTCATTAGTTCTATACTTATTATAAGTATTAATAGGAAAATCTAATGAATAAGTTATTTTAATTTGAGCTTGAATATGACCATCATATATTTTTTCTATTCTTGCTAATTTACCTTTAGAATAAATAATCTTATCCTTTATAGGTGGGGAATAATCATACTCGTCTCCAGCATTTCCACCTTCTTTAAATATGTGTTGATTATAATACGTTTTATTATTTTCTTTATCAATAATATTAAAGCTTCCATCTTCTTTTATATCTACTCTAATATATTTATTTTCAAGCGTATTATTGTTTACTATTAAATTATTTGTACTATTTATACTTGGTTTATTTTCATTAATATAATAAGTTTTATATCCAAAACCTTCAATTTGAGGTGTAAAACTAAATTTAACTTTATAATATTTTTTAACTTCATTTTTACCTATAAAATGACTTTCTATCACATAATCATTTAAATCTACTTTTCCAATATTTATTATTTGATAGTCACATTCTAACCCTTTATCATTAATTAACATAAAATCTTTAGATTCTAACAAAGCACTTACTGTTAAAGTATCTTTTCTTGAACTAATAATTGTGTTAAATATAGTTATTGGCTTTCCTTTATCATTTTGAAATTTTATATTAGACAAAATATCTTTTGTTTTTTCTTCTATAATAGTTGCTGCTATTTGTTTAGATTTACTATATCTCATTTCCATTTCATCATGAGTAACATCGGTACACACATTACCTATAGAATCGTGTGCTTGATTTTGAATTATATTTTTCCACCCATAGTTTATTAAAGAATTATTATAGTATAAACCATGTAATGTTCCAATAGAGGACAATGGTTCTACATATTTTTCATATAATTTTTGCGATATAAAATTTTGATTTTTAATATCAAGTCTTGTAGAACCAATACTTGCATGTACTCTCATAAATTTACCTTTTCTAAATTCCCCTTTATAAGTTTCAAAATTCATATCATTCTTTTTTACACCTTTAATATAATCTTCTAATGTTGAAAATACAAACTTATATCCACTTTCATTATATTCTTTATTTAAATCATTAATAATCAAAGGTAAATCTCTATTTGCTTCTCTTTGATCATAACCACATAGCATAAGGATTTGACTAGTATGAGTTAATTCCTCTTGAGCTTTAATATTAGTTTCTACAACCTCTTTGCTTTTTTCTATGTCTAATGAAAGCCATTTCGCATTTTCATATCCTAAAGGTAAATAATGACCTAAAACTTTGCCTCCATCTAATCCTTCCCAATAAAATTCTTTTTCATTTATATCTTCATCTGATATCCCTCTCCATATAACTGCATCTTTTATATCAAATCCAATTAAGATTTGGGGAATCTGTGCAGATTGTCCAAATGAATCCGGTAAATATCCTATATTCATTACAGAACCAAATTCATCAGCTATATTAATTCCTAAAAGTAAATTTCTTATTAATGATTCTCCACTTGGAATAAACTCATCTGGTTGTATATACCATGGCCCTATAATTATTCTTTTTTGTTCTATAAGTTTCTTAAGCCTCTCTTTATTTTCAGGTCTTATTTCTAAATAATCTTCCAATATTATGGTTTGTCCATCAAACATAAAAGATAAATACTTTTCATCATTTTCTAATAAATTTAATAAATCGTCCATAACTCTAATTAGCTTTATTCTATATTCTTCAAAGGTTTTATGCCATTCTCTATCCCAATGTGTATGTGAAACAATATAAAAATTCAATTTTAACCCTCCTATTTTAAATCCACCCTCAAATATAGAGGATGGACTTTTTATCCCATTAAATTAAATTCTGTTTCTTCCTGATCTTTTTTTATATCAGATTCTTTTCTTAAAAATGCTACTAATACTGCAATAATTGCTACTCCTATAATAAACCCGATTAACCATCTAATTGGATTATTTACCAAAGGTAATGCCCAAATCCCAATAGCTGCAGGTATTGTTGATGACGCTCCTAATACTAAAGATATTGCAGCTCCTATTCCTGTTCCAATTACGATAGATGGTATTACTTTAAATGGAGTTGTTACTGCATAAGGTATAGCTCCTTCTGAAATTCCTAAAGAACCCATAAATGCTGCTGGTATAGCGTTTGCTCTTTCCGATTTAGAGAATCTATTAGGCTTAATTAATGTAGCTAGTGCAAGTCCTATAGGTGGTGCCATTATTCCTACCCATGCTGCCGCCATTGGCTCATATATACCTTCTGCTAAAGTTGCATATGCGAATGCCAGTGCTACTTTATTTACAGGACCTCCCATATCAAATGCCATCATAGCACCAATTATAAATCCTAATATTGCTAAATTTGCTCCTTTTAATGATACTAACCAGTTCTCTAATCCTGTCATTGCTGGAGTTAATGGTATTGCCATAAGATACATTACAACTGCTGTTAATGCTACTCCTAAAACTGGAATTATCATAATAGGTTTTATTATTTGAAAACTTTTATGAATTGGTATCTTCTTTAATTTATTTACAACCCAACCTGCAAAAAAACCTATTAATATACCACCAATGTATCCAGTACCTAATTCTCTTGCTATAACACCACCTACAAAACCTACTGTAAGCCCAGGTCTATCTGCTATAGAATAAGCTATAAATCCAGCTATTGCAGGCACCATAAGTTGAAGTGACCATACTCCTACATTTACCAATTTTTCAACAAAGAATCCTTCTTCTCCAAGGATAATACCTAATGATAATAATATACCTCCTGCTACAACAAAAGGAATCATATATGAAACCCCTGTCATTAAATGTCTTTTAAATTTATCCATGATTTCAACTCCTTATATAATTTATTTTTTTACTTTTGATTCAGCTTTTTCTATCACCTTTTTACAATTTTTCAAAACTTTTTTCGTTGAAACTTCAATTTTAGGTATATTATAAAATCTATTCATTTTAGCTATATGAGCATCAATTGCAAGTATAGCTACATCGGCTTCATTTATTTCTTTTATTGTTAATTCATTTTCTATTCCCATTGCTCCTTGAGTTTCTACTTTTATACTATGCCCTAATTCTTTTGCTGAATCTTCTAATGCTTTTTTTGCCATGAATGTATGGGCTACACCTGATGGACATGCTGTAACTGCTACTATTTTCATTTTACATCTTCCTTCCTAATTTTTATAAAAAATATCTTCCATTAAATCTAGTACCTCATTATCACTTTGAGCATTTTTTAAACTTTGTCTAAAATCTTCCTCCATCAATTTCATTGACAATTTTGATATAATTTTAAGATGTGTATTATTGCTTTCTTTTTCTGGTACCGCGAGACCAATAACTAAATCTACGGGTTTATCATCTAAAGCTTCCCAATCAATAGGATCAGATAATTTCAATATAACTATAGTAGGTTTTATTACTGCTCTTGTCTTGGCATGTGGTATAGCTATACCATAACCTACTCCTGTAGTAAATTCCTCCTCCCTTTCTAATATTTTTTTATAATATAAATCTTTTGAATCTAATCTTTTATCTTTATTAACCATTCTTACAATTTCTTCTAATACTTCTTTTTTAGTTGTTCCATCAAAATTTCTATTTATTAACTTATTATTTATTAATTCAGTTAAACTTAGTTCCATTTATTCATAGTCTCCTTTCCTATAATAAAATTACTGTGAAATTTTTCGAAATCATTTGACTTTATTAACTTTGACACAGAAGATGGTGATTTAGTAACCTGATATAAAGTATTAAATAATTCTTCAAATATATTTGCGTTTTCTTTTGCTAAAATTAAAACCAATACTAATTGTACTTTTCTATCTTTTTCCCACTCTATAGATTCCTTTAATATACCAATACATATAGATGATTTTACTTCAACTGCTTCCAATGGATGGGGTATAGCAATTAAATTTCCTATAGCAGTTGAAGATACACTTTCTCTTTCTATTATAGATTTTTTCACTTTTTTATTTATATAATTTTTTTCAATCATTTTTTGTGTTAAAAATTCAATTACATCTAATTTGTGTGAATAATCAATATCTTTAAAAAATAAGTCTTTTTCAAAAAAATCCTCAAAGTTTTTATTAATGTTTTTGATTTTATTTCTTATATGAATTAAATCTGAATCATCTAAAATAGTACTAACCAAAATTGTCGGTATATTAGTTTTTTCTTTTATAGGAATAGTAGTTAATATTACATCTGGCTTTAACTTTATTACATTTTTAATTTTATGAAGAGGAAATGTTCCTATAAAATCTGCATCTATATTCAATGAATTTTTAAGTTTTGCTAATAATAAATTAGAAGTACCCATACCAGATGAACAAATAATAGCTATTTTTTTAGTTTTTTGATTCAATTTCTTTTTTCTTTCTATTGCTCCTCCAAAATGCATCGCTATATATCCAATTTCATTTTCATCAATTTTATATTTAATTTCATCTTCAATAATTGAAGCTGCAATAATGCCCATCTGAAAAGCTAATGAATACTTTGATTTAATTTCATCAAGTAAAGGATTTCTTACATTCATATCAAATTTCACTCTGTGTAATGTTGGTCTTAAGTGTAAAGCTAAACTATACATTAATTTCTTGTCATAAGTAAAATCTATATTTAATTTTGTATTTATTTCTTCTATTATTTTTAATATTAACTTTTTTATATCATCATTTATTAGATATAATAAATCTTGTTCTTCTTTTTTTTCTAATAATTTACTTCCTAATAAATGCATTGTTATATAACAAATTTCAGAATCTGGAATTTTAATTTGAAAAGCCCTTTCCAACTTTTCAACTATATTTTTTGATATATTATACTCTTTTTCCTTTTTTAATATATTAATTTTGGCATTTTCTAAAGGAATATATTTTTCTTCTACTATTCTTTCCATAGCTATTGCAATATGAATCATAAGATTATTAAGAGCAATATCAGCTAAATAAAATTTCTGCTTTATTAATTCTTCTGTCAAAACTCTCTTTATTAATATAAAGTCAATATCATTAAATATATTTATATCCTCAATTTCATTATCAATATCTTCTTTTACTACTTCTCTATTTAATATATATTGTGAAATACAAAAACGCTTATAAATTTCTTCTCCTTCTATTGTTATTCCAATGTTTCCTTTAGCTACAATATTTAATTTAAAATCTTTAAGAATAGATTTAACATTTTTTAAATCATTTTTTATAGTAGATAAACTTATATACATTTCATCAGATAAATTTTCAAGAGTTAGAGGGTTTTTCTCTAATAAAAGCCTTCTTATTATATAATTAACTCTTTCATAAGGAGAATGAGGTATATTATTTTCATATTTTAATTGATAAGATATATCTTTTAATAATTCATTAAATTTTTTTTCATTAACTATTCTTAATTTGTTCCCTTTTCCTTTTACGGAAACTATATCCGCTCCATAAGGAAATAATAATTTCTTCAATTCTTTCAAATCACTTCTTATAGTTCTAGAAGAAACTCCTATCATCTCTGCCAAATAAGAACTAGTTAAAAATTCATATGAGTTTAAAAGTTTATTTAATATTAAAATTAATCTACCATTAAATATATTCGCCAAAACATTTCCTCCTCTTTAATTCAATTATAAGTTTATTCTGTAAATTTAAATAGACATATATTTTCCGTTGAATATAGGAAATTATTAATAAAACCTTTCTTAAGAGAATTCTCTTAAGAAAGGTTTTTAAATGAATTATTATTTTTTATATATAAGAATAGACAATCTCCATATTTCCTTCTAACTTAAATTTGCCATAAAGAGCTGGAATTATAAAATGTTGTCCCTTTTTTATATCTATTCCATCAATACTACCTTTTCCAGCTAAAACACTCATTATTATGAATGACTTATCTTGATTTATATCTAAACTACTAGTTATATATAATTTGCAAATTGTAAAATAATTAGTTTCAACTAATTTTTCTATTATATTACCATTAACATTTTTTTTATATTTTTCTAGTTTAATATCTTTATAGGGTATTGTAGCTACATCTATACTTTTTTCTATATGAAGTTCTCTTTTTTTCCCATTTTGTAATCTATTATAATCATATACCCTATAAGTTATATCGCTTGTCTGTTGTGTTTCAAGGATCATAGTACCACTACCTATTGCATGAACTGTACCTGCTGGTATATAGAAAAAATCTCCTGGATTTATTTTTACTTTTCTAAGTAATTTATCCCATTTTCCTTCATCTATCATTTGTTTCATTTCTTCTTTTGATTCTGCATTATGTCCTAATACTAATTCTGAGTCTTTTTCACAATCTATAATATACCAACATTCTGTTTTACCTAAGCTTCCATTTTCATGCTTCTTTGCATATTCATCATTAGGATGAACCTGTACGCTTAGATCATCACTAGCATCTATTATTTTAGTTAATAAAGGAAATTCTTTTCCTTCTATATTACCGAAAATTTCTCTATGATTATCCCATAACCAACTTAATTTTTTTCCTTTAAATTCTCCATACTTTATTACTGACTCAGCATTTGGATGAGCACTTACTGCCCAATATTCACCAATATTTTCATTGGGAATTTCATACCCAAAATACTCCTTCAATCTAGTTCCACCCCATATTTTCTCTACAAGTTTACTTTCTAAAAATATTATTGAATTCATGTTTTCACCCCTAATCATATATAATTTATAATTATAACACAATAAAACCAAAAAATATTTTGATTCATTAATATTACAGAACTTATGAGCGAAAAAGTCCACTTCTTCAGATGTGGGATGAAAGGGATATTTTTTAAATAGTTATTGTGGTTTATCAGCAT
>NZ_WSFU01000140.1 GCF_016820635.1 Anaeromonas gelatinilytica
ATAAAAAAATAATATGAATAGATCACTTAAAAAGTGTCTCTAAACATATTATACGAGGAGATGGCTCTATGGATGAAATTCAATATATAGAAAAAATAAATGAGGAAATGAAAAATAATAGAAGTGTAGCAATGGCGACAACTATCAGTGTAAAGGGTTCCACACCTAGGGAAGAGGGTTCAATAATGATAGTGATGGAGGATGGTACTACCATTGGAACAATAGGTGGAGGGAAACTAGAGTACGAAGTCATAAAAGAAGCTAAAATATGTATAGAAAAGGGAGAAAGTAAGAAATATGATTTTAAACTAACTGATAAGGGAGATTTAGGAGCAGTATGTGGAGGCCAAGGAGAAGTATTCATAAAGGTTTTCAAAAAAAAGGAAAATCTGATTTTAGTAGGAGGGGGTCATGTAGGTAGAAGTATCTATCATATGGCTCAACAACTAGATTTTAATATTATAGTAGTAGATGAGAGAGAGGAAATATGTAATAGGCAAAATTTCCCTAAGGCTCAAAAATTATTATTAGGGGATGTAAAGGAAGAATTAAACAAATATTTAATAGATTCTTTTTCATATATAGTTATTGCTACAAAGGGACATAAAGATGATGAAAAGGCATTGGAAGCTGTATTAGATAGAGGAGCTAAGTACATAGGATTAATAGGTAGTAAAATAAAGTTGAAATATACTTTTGACAATCTATTAGAAAAGGGATTTAAAAGAGAAGACTTACAAAAGGTATATGCTCCTGTAGGATTAAATTTAGGGGGAGAGATCCCTGAAGAGATAGCTTTATCTATATTAAGTGAAATAGTTCTTGTAAGAAATAATGGAACGCCAAAACATATGAAATATGATTTTTTTGTCAAATAACCATAAGAAAGAAGGATGTAAATGTATAGGGTAGGAATAATAACAGCTAGAGATAAGGGTTTGAGAGGAGAACGGGAAGATATTAGTGGAAAGGTAATAAGTGAAATATTTAAAGATAGAGGCAAGGGGATGAAACTTTGAACTGTAAAAACCTATTTCTAACTGGTAATATTAAGGTTGGAAAATCTACTATAATAAACAAAGTTATAGATGAATATTTTAAAGATAAAACTATAGCTGGATTTAAAACACTTCCCTTCTATGAATATGGATATTTAAAGGGCTATTACATAGAAAATCAACTAGAGGAAAATATTTTCCCTAAAAAAGAAAACATAGTTGGAATAAACTCAAAGAACTATGGTGAAAAAAAATGCTTTGGAATAGCAGAAACTTTTGAAAACAAAGGGGTAGATATTTTGAATAAGTCAATTGATAAAAACATTGACTTAGTATTACTAGATGAAATAGGTTTTTTTGAAAATGAAGCAAGTGTTTTTAAGAAAAATGTACATAGAGTTCTAGATAGTGAAAAAAGAGTGCTAGGAGTTCTAAAGAAAAAAGATACAGAATTTTTAAAGGGATTGATAGCTAGAAAAGATGTAATGGTTATTGAAGTGACAGAGGAAAACAGAAATAATATTGTGAAACAGATATCAAATTATTGGAGGTTATGAAATTGAGAGAGATAATGAAAAATAGTATATCTAAACTATTAATAATGTTAATAATGATCATTCCATTAGTTCTTTTGGGATGTGAAAGTGATCAAGGTTATAATAGTTCAGAAACAGAGAGTAGTGATATAAATAAAATAGTGACTACTTATAGACCTGCAACGGATTTAGTATTAGCTTTAGGTGGAGCAGATAAGCTTATAGGAGTAGAAGATGGAGCTTCAGGTGGGTTAGATTTAATAAAAAGCCTAAAGGGAGAATCTATATCTGAATTAGTTGAAGTTGGAAGTAAAAAAAACGGAATAAATATAGAAGCTGTTTTATCTTTAGATCCTGATTTAGTTATTATTTATCCAACTGAGGAAGATGATGAAACGGTAGAAAAACTAGAAGCTCAAAATATTAAAGTTGTTAGTATAAACCCTGAAAGTGTAGATCTTTTGAAAGATGAAATAATAAACGTAGGTAAAGCAATGGGTGTAGAAGAAAAAGCTAATGAGTTAGTAAAATACTATAATGACAAAATAAAATACGTTCAAGAAACAGTTAATTCATTAGAAAAGAAAAAGATATATATAGCTGGTTCTAGAGGTGTTTTATCTACAGTATCTTCAAGTATGTATCAACATGAAATGATAGAAGTAGCTGGTGGTATAAACGTTGCGGCAGACCTTAAAGGTGGTTCAAATGACGTTACAGTAGAACAACTTTTAACTTGGAATCCAGATGTGATATTTTCCGTTATGTATTCCGAAGGTGGAAGTCATGAAGATATAAAAAGCGACGAAAAAATAAAATCTATAAATGCTATAAAAAATAATGATGTTTATCAAATACCATCTAATATAAGTTCTTGGGACATGCCTCAACCATCTAGTATACTAGGTATACTTTGGATAGGAAAAACTTTGTATCCAGAAGAATTTAGTGACTTAGATATAGATAAAGAAGCAAACGAATTTTATAGTAAATTTTACGGCAAATCGTTTGAAGACTTAGGAGGAAAGTTAGAAAGTGAGTAAAAAGAATGATCTTAAACTTTATTATCTTTTTATAATAACTATTTTCTTTGTATTAACTCTTATTGTATCAATGTTTATAGGTAGATACTCAATAGATAGACAAGAATATGTTAATAGTATTGGAAATATAAAAAGTCATATTTTAAATGGTACTGAATTAAATCCTATTGCTATGATATTATTTAATGTTAGACTTACAAGAATCTTAATGGCAGCCTTAGTTGGAGCAGGTTTATCTATTTCAGGACTAGTATTTCAAAATGTATTTAAAAACCCAATTGCGTCTCCAGATATTTTAGGGGTAACATCTGGAGCGAGCTTTGGAGCAGCACTTGCTATCATTTTACCTGTAGAATTTAAGGGGAAAATACAAATACTAGCCTTTACATTTGGAGTACTAGCAATCCTTATAACATGTTTTATAAAAAGAATGTCTAGAGATGAGAGTATTTTATACTTAGTATTATCAGGTATAATAACTTCTGCGTTTTTTACATCTCTTCTTTCTATTATGAAATATATTTCTGATCCTTATCAGCAACTTCCATCCATAGTTTTCTGGACTATGGGTGGACTACATAGGGCTAACTGGGAGCTAGTTAGGAATTGTATTTTTATAATAATTCCAAGTATAATTTTAATAAATAAGTTAGATTTTAAAATAAAAATATTATCTTTAGGAGACACAGAAGCAAAATCATTAGGAATGAATGTATCAAAGTTTAGAAATTTAATCTTATATTTAGTATCCTTTGTAGTGTCATTTTGTGTTTCAATATCTGGAACTATTGGTTGGATATCTTTGATAGTTCCTCATTTATCAAGGATATTATTAGGAAATGATAATAAATTCATATATCTTTTCACCGCCATATTTGGAGGAACATTATTACTTATTCTAGACAATGTAGCTAGAACCTTAACTACTTCAGAAATACCTATAGGAATACTTACAGCTATGATAGGAGCTCCTATTCTAGGATATTTACTTATCATTAAAAAAACAGTTTAAGAAGGTGCAATTATGAAAATAAAAGTAGAAGATTTAACTTTTTTATTTGATGAAAAGGAAGTACTAAAAAACATTAATATAGAATTTGAGAAAGGTAAGGTCTATAGCTTATTAGGTAAAAACGGTACAGGTAAGACTACACTTTTAAAAAATTTATTTGGGATATATAGGGCTAACAAAGGAAAAGTTGAAGTTAAAGATAGAAATATACATGATTTTAATGAAAAAGACTTATCAAAAATAATATCCTATGTACCTCAAAGTATAAGCTCAAAGTTAAACTTTACTGTACTAACTGTAGTGTTAATGGGAAGAAATCCCTATCTAAATGGACTTGATAAGCTAACTGATAGAGACTATAAACTTTCTTATGATGCTATAAAAATTGTTGGAATAGAGAGTTTAGTAGAAGAAAATTTTTCAAAGTTGAGTGGAGGACAAAAACAGCTCGTAATGATAGCTAGAGCTATAGCTCAAGATACTGAGTTTATAATTATGGATGAGCCTACGTCTAGCTTAGATATAAAAAATCAGCATGAAGTCATGAATCTCATATGGAATATATCTAAGAAATATAATAAGGGAGTAATACTATCTATCCATGACCCATTATTATGTTATAGATACTGTGACGAAATAGTTATGATTAAAGATGGTAGCATTATGATAAACGGAAAAGTAGAGGATATATTCACAGAATATAATCTATCTAGTCTTTACGATATAGAATTCACAGTAGTTAAGGGTATAAACGGAGAAAGGATTATAACTCCAATATATTAGGGAGAAATCAAATCATGACTAAAGGAAGATCAACTACATTAGAAGAGCGAATAGAAATTGTTAAATGTTGTACAGAGAACGAAAAAAATTATATAAAATCTACACCAGAGATTATTTTTGAAAATATATTAAATAGAGATTTTAATACAGATAATATCAATTAAAAGTGGCTTACTCATGTAATAGAGTTCAAATATAGTGAGGGAAAGAAAGTATATTAGAGTGCTATTTTAGATTTTGTAGATAAAAGTATTATTTCCTATGTAATTGGCAGATCAAACAATAATATGTTAGTATTTGATGTATTATCAGAGTTAAATTTATAGTTGAATTATATTATATATATGTTATACTTAAAATAGAATATACAGAAAAATGTATTATGTTGGAAGGTTGAATTATATGAATAGTTATAAGAATAAATTAATGTCTAAAAATGGAAAAGTAATTATATTATTAGCTCGAGAGATGTTAACTTATTATAAAGGGGATAGAATAAGAACAGTTAGTCAATATACTGATATTTTTGATACAGCCAGAGGAACTGTTCAATCAGCTCTTAAATTTCTTCAAGAAATTAATGGTTTAAAATTAGAATCTCGAGGACATTTAGGTACTTTTATTGTTGATATAGATTATAAAAAATTGTGGGAAGTATCAGATTTTAATGTAATAATGGGAGTTATGCCACTACCTTATTCAAAGAGATATGAAGGTTTAGCTACTGGATTTTATGAGAGTTTTGAAGAAAGTGAGATACCTTTTAGTTTAGCATTTATGAGGGGGTCTTCTAAAAGAATAGAAGCATTGAATTTAGGAAAATATAATTTTACTATTATTTCAAAACTAGCTGCTAGATTGGAGATGAGAAAATCTTCTAATATCGAAATAATTCATGAATTTGGTGAAGGTAGTTATGTGGGTAATCATGTTATTGTTTTTAGAGATAGAAATGAAACTAAGATTGAAGATGGAATGAGAATAGCATTAGACCCTATGTCTATTGATCAGCTTATACTAACTTCCAATGAATGTATTGATAAAGAAATAGAATATGTGGAAACACCATATAATCAAATATTAAATAAGATGAAGAATAATGAAATTGATGCTGCAATTTGGAATGTTGATGAAATAAAGGAAAAAAACTTAGAATATAATGTTTGTCCTTTATCAAGTAAGAAAACAAAAGATCTTTCAAAAGAAGATACTATTGCAGTAGTAGCTGTAAGTAAAGGAAATAAGGAATTTGGTAATATTCTAAACAAATTCATTGATTTAAAAAAAGTAGAAAAAATACAACAGAAAGTTATGAATGATGAAATAATACCTAAGTATTAATTTTTTTAAGATTAATATACAAAAAAATGTATATTGAGCGGAGGAGATAAAATGAATAAATTATTGGTACAAAGACTTGAAATATTGAAAGGGGCAGGAGAAATAAGTGAGAAAATTAAAGATGTAACTTTAGATTTTATTAGTAAATTTGAAGAAAAATATTCTTTAGAAATGACAGAAGAAAATGCATCTATGTTAGTAACTCATTTAGCTATGGCTTTATCAAGAATTAAAAAAGGTGAAAAAATAGAAGAAATGGATGAGATGGCCTTAGAAGAAGTTAAGGAGAATGAAATTTATGATGATTTTCCTGAATTTTATGATTTCATTGAGAAGAGACTAGATATAGAAATACCTGAATCAGAAAAAGGTTATATTGCTTTACATGGCTGCATATTAATTTTAAATAATAAAGGAAAGGAGGAGTAATAATGATTAAGTTTGTTATAGGTGGACAAGTTGAGAAACAAAAAATTGCAGATTTAGTGAAGAGTATAGGAGGTGATGAAGTAGAAGTAAAAGTTAAAAATGACCTTCAAGCGGCTAATGATATAAAATCAGGAAAGGCTGATTATTATCTAGGTGCTTGTCATACAGGTGGTGGCGGAGCTCTTAGTATGGCTATAGCATTATTAACAAAAAGTAAATGTGCTACTGTATCTATGCCAGGAAAGCCACCAAAGAAAGAAGATGTGATTAAAGCAGTTAATGAAGGGAAAATTGCATTTGGTTTTACTGGAGATCATCACGAAGAAGCAGTAAAGATGATAGTAGAAGAAATTTTAAAATAAAATCATATCCTATTTTTGGGGGTGGTAAGTATTTTATGTATAAATTTGTAAAAATAAAGATTTGTCAAGGTTCTTTGATAAAACTTTTGACAAAACCATTAATAAGAGGAGGTTTTTGTTATGAAGGTAATGTTTGTTTGTGCCGGTGGTATGTCAACAGCTATGACAGCAAAGAAACTTCAAGAAGTAGCAGATAAAAATGATGTAGAAATGACTGTTAAAGCATTTGGAACTTCTGATTATTTGAAAGAACTAAAAAAGGACAATTATGATGTGCTATTAGTAGCACCTCAAATAAGACATAGATTTGATGTTATAAAAGAATCTGCAAATAAGTTTGATGGTTTAGTAGTTGAGAAAATACCACCAAACATGTATGCACCAATGGAACCAATAGTAAAGAAATTATTTAATTTTATCATGGAAAAAGTAAACAATAAATAAAGGGGGACTTAACAATGATGGATAAATTCATGGTATGGCTTGATGAAAAATTTTCAACGCCAATGGCTAAATTAGCAGAACAAAGGCATTTAAGAGCTGTTAGAGACGGTATAGTTGCAACTTTACCTATAATAATAGTAGGTTCATTTTTCTTGATATTAGCATATCCACCAGTACCTAAAGATTCAGCTGTAGCACTATGGGCAGCTGAAAATATAGTTAAGATATTATTACCTTATCGATTGACTATGTATATAATGTCCTTGTATGCATCTTGGGGTATAGGTTATAGTTTATCTAAGTCTTATAACCTTGATGGTGTTTCAGGAGGAAACTTAGCAGTTGTAGCTTTCCTTATGACAATCATACCCCAAGTAGCAGATGAGATTGGTTGGGCTCTTCCAATGGCCAACCTTGGAGGATCAGGTATGTTTGTTGCAATTGTAACATCTATATTTGCAGTTGAAATAATGAGACTATTAAGCAAAACTAAATTTAAGATAACAATGCCAGAACAAGTACCTTCTTCAGTAGCTAGATCTTTTGAAGCACTTACACCTACAGCAGTAGTAGTAATATTAATGACTATTATATCTGTAGTTTTAGAATTCGATTGGCATGGATTTATAGCAAAGGTTATGGCACCTCTAATATCTACTTCAGACACTATATTTGGTGTATTGTTTCCAGTAATTTTAATAACATTATTCTGGTCAGCAGGAATACATGGAGTATCAGTAGTAGGATCAGTTGCAAGACCAGTATGGACTGTATTACTTGATGCTAACACAGCAGCCGCTGCAGAAGGGGCAAAGGTTTTACCACATATAGCTCCAGAGCCATTCTATCAATGGTTTATATGGCTAGGAGGATCAGGTGCTACTATTGGTTTAGTATTATTGTTAGCATTTGTTTCAAAATCTAAATATTCTAAAACTCTAGGTAGAACAGCTCTTGCTCCAGGACTATTTAACATAAACGAACCACTAATATTTGGTGCACCAATAGTTTTAAATCCGATATTAATAATACCATTTGTATTAGCACCATTAGTTAATGCTGTAGTAAGTTATGTTGTTATGTCATTAGAATTAGTAGCAAGACCTTATATCCTTGCACCATGGACTTTACCAGGACCTATTGGAGCTTATTTGGCTACTGGTGGTGACTGGAAAGCTATTGTTCTTAACTTAGTATGTATAGTTTTATCAGTTATAATATACTATCCATTCTTTAAAATGTATGATAATAAGCAATTAGAATTAGAACAAATAGAAAAAGCAGTTTAGTTATAATAATAACCAGTTATAAGATTAGTTGTAACAACTAATCTTATAACTTAGTTTAGGAGGAAAATATTATGAATGAAGAAAGAATATTTGGAATTATATCTTATGCGGGAGATGCAAAAGGAACAGCCTACGAGGCACTAAACAGTGCAGAAAATTTTGAATTTGAAAAAGCAGAAGAACTTATGAAGCAAGCTCAAGAAACAATGAGAGAAGCTCATAAATTACAAACTAAAATGATTCATGAAGAAGCAGCAGGAAATACAGTTGAAGTAAATATAATCCTTATTCATGCTCAAGATCATCTTATGACTGCAATGTCAGAAATAAATCTAATAGAGAGATTTATAAAAATGTATAAAAAAATCGATGAAAGGTAGATTGTTATGGGAAGATTAGGTATATCAATATATCCAGAAAAAAGCATTTTAGAAGAAATGAAAAATTATATAGATTTAGCTACAGATAATGGTTTTGACAGAATATTTACCTGTTTGTTAAGTGTAAATGTAGAAAATAAAAGCGAGATAGTAGAGAAGTTCAGAAATATTAATAATTATGCAGCATCTAAAGGTATGATGGTAATAGTTGATGTGAGTCCTAGAGTATTTAATGACTTAGGTATAAGCTATAGAGAGCTATCTTTTTTCAAAGGGATAGGTGCTCATGGAATCAGATTAGACATGGGCTTTACTGGAAATGAAGAATCTCTTATGACTTTTAATAAAGAAAACTTAATGATTGAAGTTAATATGAGTAATAATACCCACTATATTAACCTAATCATTGATTATCTACCAAACAAAGAAAATTTAATAGGTTGCCACAATTTTTATCCCCATGATCATAGTGGTTTAAATTATGAGCATTTTCTAGAGTGTAGCCATAATTTTAAAAAACATGGATTAAGAACTGCTGCATTTGTTACATCTCAAAACACTGATACTTTTGGACCATGGCCAGTAACTGATGGATTACCTACTCTAGAAATGCATAGGAAACTTCCCATAGAAATTCAAGCAAAACACTTTATTGCTATGAATGGACTAATAAATGATATTATAATATCTAATTGTTATCCCACAGAAGAAGAGATAATTAAATTAGGAAACTTAAGAAGGGATTTGGTTACATTTGATATTAACTTAGCATCAGATATCCCAGAAATAGAAGAAAAGATAGTATTAGAAGAACTTCACTTTAACAGAGGAGATATATCAGATAGTTTTATAAGATCTACTCAACCAAGAGTAAAATATAAAGGACATGATTTTAAATTATTTAATTCTGTGGATATTAAAAGAGGAGATGTTATAATCGAATCCAGCGAATATGGTCATTATTCAGGGGAGTTGCAAATAGCCCTAAAAGACATGAAAAATTCAGGAAAAACTAATGTGGTAGGAAGAATAAGAGAGGAAGAAATCTTCTTATTAGATTATATTAAACCATGGCAAAAATTTATTTTTAAAAGAGGGATTCTCTAACCCTTTGGTAAATTATGTATTATTAGGAGATATAACTAATATTTAAGGGTGATAAATATGGGAAATAAATTGGTTAAAATAAGCATAAAAGGCTCTATAATGATAATGTTTGGAATAGGGTTTATAAATTTAGTATTAGTAGCTATGCTTAGTAGATTAGGCATAAATGAAAGAATGATTATAATATTATTCAATACTGTTTTTTCAAGTGCATTAGTTTCTTATATTATAACATTTATAGATAAAAATGGTAATAATAAGGAGAAGTTTTTTTCTAGATATATTAAGTTCGTTATATTATTTGGGTTAACAGCTTTTCTATGGACAAAGGGTATTTTCATATAGGAAAGGATTAGGGAGATGGTTAAAATGCATAAATATCAATTAATTGAGGAATATATTAAAACGAATATTGAAGATGGTACTTTCAAAAGAGGAGAAAGTATCTATCCAGAGATAAAATTAGCAAACATGTTCAAAGTTTTGCCACTTCTTTCATTAATATTGGTTTTAATTTTATCTAGGCAATAAAACTGTATCCTATTTCTAGGGCAAGTATTTTATATATAAATTTGTAAAAATAAAGGGTTTGTCAAGGTTTATTGATAAAACTTTTGACAAAACCTAAAATTATAAGGGGGAAAAAATATGAAGCTTGCTTTAATCGCCATCATAGGTGCATTAGGTGCAATTATGGCGAACAAAGGAATTGCGGTATTTAATGATGGACTTCGACCTATTATGCCTGAACATCGTGAAGGTAGAATGGGGAGAAAAGAATTAGCTGCAACTTCTTTTGCAATGTGTTTTGGGCTAGTTATAGGTTTTGGAATTCCATTTTCGTTAACAACAAGCGTTATACTTATACATTCAATATTTCTTGGAACTGATATTATAGGTACATTTTCACCAGATGGAAAGAAAGGTATATTTGTATCTGGTATAATTGGAGCAGCTTACGGTATAGGACTTTTATTAGGATTAGAAAGTATAGTTAATACATTTGAACTTTTACCTGTTAATTTCATGGAAAATCTAGGCGCAGTTGGTGATCCAGTGGTTGCGGCTTTTGCTGCATTTCCAGCATTAGCAACTGGTTTTCAATTTGGAGTTAAGAAGGGGTTATTAAACTTAACATTTTCTGTTATAGCAAGACAATTAGCCATAGTTGTTAGTCCTATAATTCTGGGTTCAGCATCTATCAATATAAATCCAGAAGGTAGTGCATTGATAGTTGGTATGGCTATTTTACTAATATATGCAATGAGGGAAAAACCTGAGGAAGAAATAGTTGATATTGCTTCAGTATTTAGTGAAAGAGTTAGTAGGATAAAGAAAAATGTACCATATTTAATTTTAATGGGAGCTTTAGTTTCAGCTGCTACTGCTTCAAATATGATGGCCGGAGATCCAATAGCATTAAATTTAATGTCAGAAGGACAATATGTGGATGCTGGATTTGCTGCTTTAGCTAGAGGGATTGGATTCATTCCTTTAATAGTTTCTACTGCAATATCTACAGGAGTATATGGACCTGTTGGAATGACATTTGTGTTTGTAGTCGGATTATTTGTAAGAAATCCTTTAATAGCTTTTGTATTAGGTGGAATTGTTATAGGTATAGAAGTACTTTTCTTAGATGCTATAGCAAGATTTCTTGATAAATTTCCTGGAATTAGAGATTCAGGAGATAATATTAGGAATGCAATGAGTAAACTTCTTGAAATAGCATTATTAGTAGGTGGTATGAATGCAGCAAATGCAATAGCACCTGGAATAGGATTTTTTGCAGTAATTGGTCTTTATGTATTAAATGATATGGCTGGAAAACCTGTAGTAAGTATGGCGGTTGGACCAATATCTGCTATATTGGTTGGAGTTTTAGTGAATATTCTTTCTGTAGTAGGATTATTTACACCACCAGTATAAAATAATGTAATAAATCTAATAAAGTCAAGGGTCTCTCTTGACTTTATTGTTAAAAGAGGAATTGAGAATGGTAAATTGGGAGATATAATAAGGAAACTATATTCTACTCCAGAATTATATAAAAGATATTTTATAGAAGGATATAAGAAGAAAAATAATAGTTTTATTTAAACTAAAATAGGAGGGGAATGAATATGAGTATAATAACTATTAATGGAGAGATAAATAGAGAAGACTTAGGAAAAACATATATACATGAACATTTAAGCATAGATTTATCATCTCAAAAAAAAGATTTAGATACAAAATTTGATGATATAGAATCCTTACTTGAAGAGATGAAGAATATAAATGGAAAAGGAATAAATACAATTGTAGAAGTTACTAATAGAGGTATGGGAAGAAATGTAGATGTAATGAAAAGAATAACTCAAGAAACAGGTCTTAATATCATAGCTAGTACAGGATTTTATAAGGAACCATTCTTACCTGATTATGTATATGAAATGGAAGAAAAAGAATTAAGTAAATTATTGATTAAAGATATATTAGAGGGTATAGACGGTACAGATGTAAAGGCTCACGTAATTGGAGAAATAGGAACTAGTAATGATATTATGACTCCTATGGAAAATAAAGTATTTAAAGTAGCAGCAAGAACTCATTTAGAAACTGGAATACCAATATCAACACATACTACATTGGGAACATATGCATTAGAGCAGATAGAATTTATGAAGAAATATAATGTGGACTTGACAAAATTGGTTATTGGACATTTAGATTTAAATTGTGATTTAGATTATCATCTAAGGGTTGCTGATAATGGATGTTATTTAGCTTTTGATACGATTGGAAAATTGAATTATCAGTCTGATGAAAAAAGAGCAAAACATATTAATGAATTGATAAATAGAGGTCATATAAACCAAATTGTTTTATCTCAAGATATAACTAGAAAATCCCATTTAAATGTTAATGGTGGTATAGGTTATAGTCATTTATTAGATAAGTTCATCCCAAAACTTATTGAGATAGGAATAGACGAAAAACAAATTGAAATTATGATGAAGGAAAATCCAAAAAGATTATTAGATATATAGGAGGGTTATAGATGAAGGCATATCCAATAAAAACTGTAGATATAGAAAAAGCCAAAGATATGCAATTTAAATTAGTAGATATAATTCATAAGAATTTTGATGGATATGAATTTTTTCAAGAAGGAGATTTGGGAGTCGTACCTGGAGTTGGAAAACCAATGTATACTCAAAAAGTAGAAAAGGTTTTAGCTCAATTCTTCGGAGGAGAAGATGCTATATTAGTTAGGGGTTCAGGAACAGGAGCTATTAGAAATGTTATGAATTCTATTTTAAAACCTAATGAGAAAATCTTAATTCATGATGCTCCAATATATCCTACTACAAAAGTTATAGTAGAATCTATGGGATTAAAAACTGTTAAAGTAGATTTTAATAATATTTTAGGTGAAGATAAAAAAACAATTAGATCTGTAGACTTTGCTCTTATACAGCATTCAAGACAAAAATTAGATGATAAATATGATTTACAAAATGTAATTGAAGAGATTAAGAAAGTGAATTCATCAATTAATATATTAATTGATGATAATTATATTGTAATGAAAGCCGAGAAAATAGGAGTAGAATTAGGAGCAGATGTTAGTGCATTTTCTTTATTTAAATTATTAGGACCTCAAGGAGTAGGTTGTGTAGTTGGAAATAAGAAGATCATAGAAAAGATTAGAGAGATTAATTATTCAGGAGGTAGTCAAGTACAGGGATTTGAAGCAATGGATGCTTTAAGATCATTAGTATATGCTCCTGTTTCATTGGCCATCCAAGCTGAAGAAGGAAATAAAATTATAGATATATTAAATTCTGGGAAATTAAAAGGAATTAAATCTGCATTCATAGCAAATGCACAATCAAGAGTAATTTTGGTAGAATTTGAGGAACCTATAGCCAAAAAAGTTTTAGAATATAGTTCAAAATTAGGTGCAGCTCCCTATCCAATAGGTGCAGAATCTAGATATGAAATTACAGCGATGTTTTATAGAGTATCTGGAACCTTCCTAAAATCTAATCCTAAATTAGGAGATTATATGATTCGTATTAATCCAATGAGGGCAGGTGCCAATACAGTCCTTAGAATATTAGAAGAATCAATTATGAAAGTTTTAAAGGAAGGTGAAGTATAGATGTTTTTAGATATGACTATTGAAAGGAATGAAAAATTAATAAAAACAGCAATTGATTTGCATAGAAAAGGAGATATTAGACCTAATTCATATATATTAGATATAGATTCCATAAAAACTAATACTAATAGACTTGCAAAAAGAGCAAAGGAATTAGATATAAAATTATATATGATGACAAAACAGATAGGAAGAAACCCTGAGATAGCTAAGATAATATCTCAAAATGGAATAGAAAAGGCTGTAACAGTAGATCCGTGGGAGGCAGTAAGATTAGCAGAAGCCGGAGTAAAACTAGGAAATGTGGGACACTTAGTTCAGATACCTTCAAGAATGATTAAACAAATATTAGAGTATAGACCTGAGGTAATAACTGTATTTACAGTAGAAAAAGCAAAGGAAATATCAGAGGAATCCATAAAACTAGGTATGGTACAGGATATATTATTAAAAGTAGTAGGACCTAATGATAATATATACGAAGGTCAAGTTGGAGGCTTTAAAGAAGAAGATCTCATAGAAAAGGCTAGAGAGATAAAATTATTGTCAGGAGTAAATATAGTAGGAGTAACAGCCTTCCCATGTTTTTTATATGATTATGATGAAGATATTATTAAACCAACGGAAAATGGATATACAGTAGTTAGATGTGTAAAAAAACTTGAAAGGGAATTAAATATAGATATAAAACAGATAAATACTCCTAGTGCTAATACTGTAGCATCATTGCCTTTGATAAAAGAATTAGGAGGAACCCATGGAGAACCAGGTCATGCTCTAACAGGGACTACACCATTACATGGAAAAAATGCGCTAGCAGAGATACCAGCAATGATTTATTTAACTGAAGTTTCCCATATTTTTGAAGATAAGGCATATGTATATGGTGGAGGATTTTACGGAAGGTCTCGAATGAAGAAGGCTATAGTTGGTAGAAATTTTGAAAATATGAAGAATAATATATTAGATATTGAAGAAATATCTCCAGAATCAATTGATTATTATGGGACTTTAAAAATAGGAGAAAACAAGGCAGAGGTAGGAGATACTGTAATTTACTCATTCAGAACTCAAATTTTTGTAACAAGAAGTGAAGTAGTATTAATAGAGGGTATACAAAATAATAATCCTAAAATTGTTGGAGTTTATGATAGTCTTGGAAATAAACTTAGATAAGGTGGTGATATAATTGAAAAAAAGAGCAATTATATTGATATTAGATAGTTTAGGAGTTGGATATATGGATGATGTAGTAGATGTTCGTCCTCAGGATAAAGGGGCAAATACATTTTTCCATATACTAGATAAAGCTGAAGAAATAGAGATACCTAATTTAGAAAAATTAGGTATAAATAAGATTGTTAAACACAATAGATTAAAGAATGATATAAATGAAGGGAGTTATGGAATATTAAATCTAAAACATTATGGTGCGGATAGTTATGCTGGACATCAGGAGATAATGGGAACGGATCCAAAAAAACCATTAATGAAACCCTTTGTTTTTTATATAGAAGAAGTAAAAGCAGCGTTAGAAAAAGAAGGTTATGAAGTAGAAATACCTGATTTAGAAAGGCCGTATCTTTTAGTCAACAAGTTAGTTATAATAGCAGATAATATAGAGACTGACTATGGACAAATTTATAATATAAGTGCTCCACTAGACTTCATATCCTTTGAAGAGATAATGGAAATAGGAAAAATTGTAAGGAAAAATGTAAAAATAAATAGAGTAATAGCTCTAGGAGGTCATGGAGTTAGTCTAGAACAACTTATAAATAGTATAGAGAAAAGAGACGATGGCTTAATAGGATTAAACTCACCAAAATCAGGAGTATATAAAAATGATTATCACGCTAGACATATGGGATATGGTGTAGATACAGAGAAACAAATATCTACTATTTTAATTAAAGAAAACAAAGAAGTAACTTTAATAGGTAAGATGCAAGATGTAATAGAATGTGAAGGAGCAACAAAAATACCAGCAGTAGATACAGAATTAGTAATGAAGAAAATAATTGAAAGTTTGGATAAAACTAATGAAGTACTAATCTCTGCAACAGTCCAGGAAACAGATTTACGAGGACATGCTGAGGATATTCAAGGATATGCAGATAAAATAATGATTGCAGATAAATATATAGGAAAAATATTAGAAAAGATGACTGATGAAGATATTCTTTTAATAAGTGCAGACCATGGGAATGATCCTACAATTGGTCATAGTCAACACACTAGGGAAAAGGCATTTCTACTGGTATATGGTCGAAAATTAAATAAAGTTAATATTGGAGAAAGAGGAACTTTATCAGACATAGCAGCAACAGTAGCTGAGTATTTTAATGTATCAAGTCCTGAAAATGGTGAGGGTTTCCATAGTTTATTAGTGGAGGATGAGTAATTAGGTCTAGCTATAGGGAGTACACCTATAGGTACTTATCATACTTTATGAGAAAAAATTTATTTAATAATGTAAATATCAACTCTATGCATATCATGAATATCTTTAGGATCATCTAAGAATATTACCACTAAAAAAGGAACAATAATAAAACATTAAATCTAAAAGTTTTTGATTAAATTTTATTTAAAATATATTATAATAAAATTATAAGACAAATATATTGCATATTTTCAAAATAAATTAGAGGAGATGATTGATATGTCAGAAAGAAAAGTAGTATCAACAAAAAATGCACCAGGAGCAATAGGACCTTATTCTCAAGGAATAAAG
>NZ_WSFU01000034.1 GCF_016820635.1 Anaeromonas gelatinilytica
CTAATTTTTTCTGCTTTCGCCACTTTCACGCTTACTATTTCTAGTTACGTTGTAGTTTAGATAACTTTACGAGTTTCCAGCAATTCAAAGGATTTTGGATACTTTAGTATCACTCCATGCTCTTTATGAACATGGGAGGCTGTCAACATTTTAATAATCTATAAATTTTTTATAAGTATTTATAGGTTACTTGTAACTGTTAGTTACCTCCTCCAAAAAAGATAGTTCTAAATTTGTAATCTTTAACTTTTTCTGAATACATATCTATCTCTTTTAAAAGTAATGCTATATATTCTTCAACATTTTCCTCATTATATTTAAAGGATGTAAAGTCACAATAGTTACATTTCCTAATACAAAATGGTATATGAATATATAACGCTGCACTATTCATCTATAACCTCCTAATCATAAAATGCACACATATGTGTGCATTTATTTATCTTCAAATTTAAGTACTGCAAGAAATGCATCTTGTGGTACTTCTACATTCCCAACCTGTCTCATTCTTTTCTTACCCTCTTTTTGTTTTGCTAATAACTTTTTCTTTCTACTTATATCTCCACCATAACATTTAGACAAAACATCTTTTCTTAAAGCTCTAATAGTTTCTCTAGCAATTACTTTATTTCCAATAGTTGCTTGTATTGGTACTGCAAACATATGTCTAGGAATAATATCTTTAAGTTTTTCAGCTATCATTCTACCTCTTTCATAAGCTTTATCTCTATGTGCAATTATAGAAAACGCATCTACTAATTCCTTATTGATTAATATATCTAATTTTACTAAATCAGATTCTTTATACCCTTTTAACTCGTAGTCTAATGAAGCATATCCTTTAGTTTTTGATTTTAATGCATCAAAAAAATCATATATAACTTCATTAAGAGGCATATCATAATGCATAACAACTCTGGTTTCTTCCATATACTCCATGTTTTTAAATTCTGCTCTTCTATTTTGACATAATTCCATAACAGGTCCTACAAAGTCGGTTGGAGTCATAATAGATGCTTCTACTATTGGTTCTTCCATATATTCTATTTCTTGCGTATCAGGCATATTTGTAGGATTTTGAATTTCAATAACTTCTCCATTAGTTTTCTTTATTTTATATATAACACTAGGAGCAGTTGTAACAATATTTAAATCAAATTCTCTTTCTAATCTTTCTTGAATTATTTCTAAATGAAGCAATCCTAAAAAACCACATCTAAAACCAAATCCTAAAGCTACTGATGTCTCAGCTTCAAATATAAGTGCAGCATCATTTACTTGTAATTTTTCTAATGCATCTCTAACATTATTATAGTCTTCTCCTTCAGCTGGATAAATACCACAATACACCATAGGAGTTACTTTTTTGTATCCTGGTAATGGATTATCTGCTCTATTATCTACCTGAGTTATAGTATCTCCTACTCTTGCATCTTTAACATTTTTTATACTTGCAGATATATAACCAACATCTCCTGCATTTAACTGGTCTGTAGATATCATGCTAGGAGAAAATATGCCTACTTCTGTTACTTCAAATTTCTTACCGGTTGCCATCATCTCTATTTCCATGCCTTTTTTAATATGTCCATCCATAACTCTAACATCGGCAATAACACCTTTATAAGTATCATAATAAGAATCAAAAATAAGTGCCTTCAAGGGATTTTCATTATCTCCTTCTGGAGCAGGAACTTTATCTACTATATCTTCCAATACATCTTCGATATTTATCCCATCTTTTGCAGAAATCATTGGAATATCAGAACAATCTAACCCTATAACATCTTCTATTTCCTTTTTTATTTCATCTGGTCTAGCACTTGGCAAATCAATCTTATTTATAACTGGAAGTATTTCTAAATCTTGCTCTAATGCTAGATATACATTAGCTAATGTTTGTGCTTCTACTCCTTGTGCAGCATCAACAACTAAAATAGCTCCTTCACAAGCTGCAAGACTTCTAGAAACTTCATAATTAAAATCTACATGTCCTGGAGTATCTATAAGATTTAAAATATACTCTTTCCCGTCCTTTGATTTATATACTAAACGAGTTGTTTGAAGCTTTATTGTAATACCTCTTTCTCTTTCCAAATCCATATTATCTAAAAGTTGTTCCTGCATTTCTCTTTCAGTTACTAATCCAGTACTTTGAATCAATCTATCTGCTAATGTGGATTTTCCATGATCTATATGTGCAATTATAGAAAAATTTCTTACTCTAGATCTTCTTTCTTTTATATCCATTCTGTTCCTCCTTAAATCTAGAAAATGTTTAATATTACTGTCATCTACAATGTAGAATATCATATATATTTACTTAAGTAAATATATATGATATTCTATCAATAATTTTATCAATAAAAATACGGACAAAATGTCCGCTTAAAAAGAAATTTATTTGATAATATCAGGAACGTAATTTTTTATCCTTAAAATTGGATTTTTAATTCCATTAAAAATTTTATTAATTAAATCTTGTTTAATTTTGTACTCGTGTCCGAAAAGCTCAATTTTATAAGTAGATTCTTCTAATTCATAATTAAACACATTAATATCTGACAACTCTAAATAATTAGATAAAGTACCATCTACTACTAAAATACTAATAAAAAGAATACCAATTAAAACTAATATAAAAAAAACTTTTCTTCTTCTTTTTTTCTTAAATTCTTTTTCTTTCAAGTATCTTTCTAATCTACTTTCCACAATAATCACCCTTTGCTATTATGGACATAGATTATAATAATTATACATCTAATTTAATGTTCCAAATCTATCATCAAAAGGAAAATATCTAAAAAAAGCTTTACCATGTATACTATCAATATCTACGGTTCCAAAGTATCTACTATCTTTGCTAGCTCCTTCTTCTCTATTATCCCCTAATAAGAATACTTCATTTTCAGGCACTTCTATCTTTAATTCATTTAACGTAGAAATTCCATCATCAATATATTCCTCTTTAATTTTATCACCATTTACATAAACAGAACCTTCTTTTATTTCTATTATATCTCCCGCTAAACCTATCACTCTTTTAATATAGTCTTTATTTGGATCATCTGGAGCATCTAAAACCACAATGTCTCCTCTTTCTGGAGCATCTAATAAATAAGTTATCTTATTTGTAAATAATCTATCTTTTTCATATAATGTAGGATACATAGAATAACCTATAACATAAGTTGTATCAAATATAAAGGTTTTTATAATTATTGCAATAATTACAGCTAAAGCAATACTTTTTATCCATTCGATAGCTTCCTTTTTCATACTTTTACTTTTAGCTTTCATAAGCCAACACCTCCAGTTACCAATATCTTATATTATAGCATTATTAAATAAAAAAAAGAAGGGTATTAATTAATAATACCCTTTAATGCTACATCAAGAATTTCAGCTACATATTTAGCAGTTCTTTTAGTATCTTCTATATTATTTATATTACTTCCTACCTCCATTAGCAATGTATAATCACTTAAATATTGATTATATTTACCATAAGGCTTTATTATTGGCTCAAGACATAATCCTGGATACATCATGTCCGATATATCTTTTATATAGTTAGAGAACAAAAGTATTTGATTTTTATTTGGAGTATCATTCCCTATTACAAATCTAAAAGTTCCAACTTTTTCTCCATCTATTTCAATTACACTTTGCTTTTTTATTTTGTCATAGTAAGATGTATTTGGAGTAACTCCATCTCTATGAATATCAATAAGCACCTTTAGGTTTTTATTTTTATTAGTTTCTTCTTTAATTGTAGCTAATGATCTACTATAAGACTCATTATAACTTGGATAATCATGAAGAGTCTCAATATGAGATACACTATGCCCTCTTTTTTTCAATTCTTCATCCATTATATTTCCTACAGCTATAACATTGTATTCTTTATCTTTGGTCCTATAATCTACTTTTGCCTTAGGTAAATATGCCTCTGTAGCATGTGTATGATAAATCATCACATAAGGACTATTATTAGACGCTATATCAAAATTTTTAGGTTTTTCTATCCCTTTTATAGCTTCCAATGCTTCTTCTTTAGATATACCTTTACTACTAGTAGGAATGACCTCATCATCTTCGCCATCAATAAATGACACATCTCCTAAGGGTGAATAATCGCTTTCTATTTCTAAGTCTTCCTTTGAATTATCTTTAGCAATACTTCCCCGATTAACATAGTTCCCATTATTGCCTAATTCAATCTCATCTAAATCGGCAGTACTTATTATAGCCGGTAATTGACTTTTCAATAATTTTTGTTCAATTTTAATGTCTTTTGTAAGTACTTCTTTTATTTTTGTTAATATATTTTTATTATTATATTTTTCGTCATATATACTTTTTATAAATACATTGGAATTGCTAAGAATCTTCACTAAGAAACCTGAATCATTCACATCATCTTTATCTATGTTATCATCTTTATCTATGTTATCATCTTTATCCACATCTTCTGCTTTTTGACTATTTTCATTAAATACTTCTACAACATCTAATGTTTTCTGTGAAGATTGATCATATTTCAAATTACTAATTATTTTAACTCCGAAAAATATAAGAATCAAACAAAATATAGCTATTAGTATATATATTATACTTCTATCTTTTATATAGTATACTCTCATTCTTTCACTCCTCCTAAGTGTCTATTAATAATTTTTCATTATATTAAATATATTCATATGTTTTATGTATTATGATTTTATCTTCTAATCCAATAAACTTTTCCGCACAATAAAAAAACCCACTTAAGGGTTTAATTTAAATATCTATTAACATCCTTTAAATCTATTCCTGGATGTACCGAAATATTAATTCCATTAGAAACTACTTGACTTAAATCATTAATTAAATCATCTACTTCCTTAGGTGTTACCATGACATTATCCATATATGGAGTAAGTACTTCTTTAATCAAATTATATTTATCTCTAGAGCTTAAATCCTCTAATAATGAATAAAACTCTTGACCTTCTTTAGTATGATTTTTCATTTCTCCTATTATTAATCCTATTGTATCATTTATTAATGTAGCTGCATCTACAACTGTAGGAATTCCTATTGCTATAACTGGTACACCTAAATATTCTGAATTAATAGGCTTCCTCTTATTCCCTACTCCTGAACCAGGACTTATTCCAGTATTAGAAATTTGTATAGTTGAACTAATATGTTTCATATTTCTTGAAGCTAATGCATCAATAGCAATAACTATATCTGGATTAGTTTTTTCTATTATTCCTTTAATAATTTCTCCTGTTTCTATCCCTGTAAGTCCCATGACTCCAGGAGAAACTGCTGATACATTTGCCATAGATTCATCTTGATCTTTATTATAATCCTGAAAAAAATGTCTAGTAACTAATACCTTCTCTACAACTTTAGGTCCTAATGCATCTGGTGTTACATTTCTGTTTCCTAATCCTACAATTAAAACTTTATTATGTTTCATTGGCTCTATCATAACTTTTAATTCTTTAGCCAATAATTTACTGATATTATCCTTTAAATCTTGATCGGCTTTTTTTAAAGCTGGAGATTCTATAGTAATGTAACTACCAATTTTCTTATTTAATTTTTGTTGACCTGATTCATCTAATATTTTTATTCTTGTAACTATATAATCCTTGTCTTCTTCTTTCTCAACTTCTACACCAGAAACCTCTTTTTCTTTTCCCTCATTATATATTTCTCGTGCTTCTACAGCCAAATCTGTTCTTAATTGAAACATTTAATTACCTCCAATTTGTAATTTATATTCATTTATATTTATAATTACTATATATCAATATAAATATTCTAATTAAGGATTAATAAATTATTTTTTTGGCTAACATATTAATATAATTAAACATTAGATATATTTCTCTTGTAATTATCTATTCTTTATGGTAGAATAGCTCTTGTTAACGTATTTAAAGGGGGTGAAAACCTGATGGCTAATATTAAATCAGCTAAGAAAAGGATTAAGGTTATCGAAAATAAAACACTAGTAAATAAAAAAAGAAAATCACAAATAAAAACTTACATTAAAAACTTTGAAAATGCTTTAGATAATAATAATATAGATGAAGCAAAAGAAATATTCAAAACAATTGAAAGAAAGCTTGATAGAGCTGCAATTAAAGGTACTGTAAGTAAAAATTCTGCAAGAAGAAAAGTAAGTAAACTTGCTAAAAAAATTAACACGGCAATATAATTATTAAACTTCGGGATGACCCGAAGTTTTTATATTATCTATTATTTCTAAAATTCATTATTAGCAATTCTATAGCTATGCCACTATCTATCTTCCCTGTCTTTATATTTTTGTCTGTAATTAAACATTCATTTAATCCGTTTCTTAACTCTTTTATATCAAAATTATTACCCTGACTAATTAACTTTCTTGTTACAAAATCTCTTATTTTCATTTTCTTTGAAATATTTTTTATACTATATCCCTTTTGTTGAAGTAATTTAGCCATATATAGTAATCTAATTTGTCTAATTATCATATGAATGATTAATTGATGTGGCTCATTGTTCAAAGACATCCTATTAAATATTGATAATGCCTTGCTATAATCCATTTCTCCTATACTATCTACTAAAGCAAATATATTACTATGTAATGATTTAATTAGTACATCTTCAATATCCTTAATCTCAACATTATTTCTATCTCCTAAATAATTAGATACCTTTATGATTTCATTTTTTAAATCATATAAAGTTTTATCACTATTTTGATCCAGATATCCCGAAATATCTATAAAATCATTTATTTCCTTTTCCTTAATATTTTTATTCTCATTTTTAAATTGCTTTATTATCCATTTATTTAAGTCTATACCTTTTATCTTAGAAAATTCTATTAATCCTTTATTTTCCTTTATCTTCTTAACTATTTTCTTTCTTTTATCTATAGATTCTGTTTTTAGAATAAATATTAAACTAGTAGTTTTACTAGGTTTTTCTATATAGTTAATCAACTCTTCTAAATCTTCACTTTTACCTTGAGATTTAAAAAATGAAGGCTCATTAACAATAACTATCTTTTTATCTGCCATAAAAGGTAAAGTCTCAGATGCATTAACTATATCAGAAACTCTTGATTCCCTAGCATCAATATTTATAAAATTCAATGTTTCTAAAGTAGGTGATATATATTTTTCTTTAATTTCATCCACACAGAAATCTATCAAAAATGTTTCCTCACCAAAAAATAAATATACATTTTTTAATTGATTATTTTTTATATCTAATAAAAGTTGTTTATATGTCATGAATTTTCTCCTTTTTACTTTCTACTATTTTTAAATATCGAATATCCATATATAATGTAACACTAAATATTATAAAAAAGAATAAATCATATATTAAATACTGATTTTCTATGTTATTATATGTATTAATTTCATAACTATCAAATTTATCTACAACAGAAATACATCCCTCTTCATCAGTTCTATATAAACTTATATTCCTATCATACAGTTTATTTAATGTTTCATCATGTGGATGACCAAATGTGTTTTTACCAACACTTATAATTGCTCTATCAGGTTCTATATGATCTATAAACTCATCAGTAGTTGATGTATTACTACCATGATGTCCTAATTTAACTATATCAAATTTTTCATCATTATATTTGATATATTCATCTTCTAATTCTTTTTCTGCATCTCCCATAAATAGAATCCTATTATTATCTAATTTTAGAGAAATTATAAGGGAATTATTATTCTCTTGATTAAAATCAGTTTGTTGTGGAACATAAAAGCTAAATTCAGCAATATCATATATTTTCAATTTATCTTTATTATGAACGGAAATTATGTTCACACCTTTTCTTTTTGCTAAATAAACTATCTCTTTATACAAATTATTTCTTTCATTATTAGGATTAAAAAATATATTATTTACCTTAATCTTAGAATCTTTTAATATTGAAATAAGTCCTTTTACATGATCATCATGAAAATGACTAATAAATACTCCATCTATTTCATTGATTCCTTTTTTTAACAAATAAGGAATCAATATATTCTCACCTACATCATAGTCTCCAAAAGTCGTGCCTCCAGTATCTATAAAAAAACATTTACTTTTTATCTCTACTAATGCACTATCTCCTTGTCCTACATCAATGAAATTCACATTCCATTTTGATTGATTCAAAATAATTTCATTCAATATTACTAAGAATATAAATGTTTTTAAAAAAGTTATTTTATATTTAAATTTTATTCTTCTTAATTCTTTACTATTTACTATTACATAAATAATAAAATAATAAATTACTATATTTATAATTGATATAGAAGGTAAATAGAATACTATATTTAAATATTTATGCACTAAATTAGCTATATAAGAAAAATACGTAAGAGTTTTATTTATCAATCCCATCAATATTATAGCTCCATTAAAGGAAAAAATAGATAATCCTATTAAAAATATAACTAAAATAAGTAAATACGACAATATTGGAATTAATATTAAATTAGCTATTAATGAAGTAACTGTAATATAATTGAAATTATAGATTAATATAGGGGCTATCCCTATCTGAACTGCTAATAAAGGTGATATAAATTTCCCAAATCTTACATCAGTAAAGATAGCATTATTTATTTTAGGAGTCAATACTATAATAGATAATGTACATATAAAAGATAATTGAAAGCCTACATCAAAAATCCATAACGGTCTATATATTAATAATATTAATGCCACAAAAGCTAAAATATTTACATAATCAGGTCTTCTATATATTACCCTAGAAAGCATCAAAAAACTAAGTATCATACTAGCTCTAAGTATAGAAGGAGGATAACCAACAATATATCCATAAATAAATACAAATAAAACAGTAATTAATGCAGAAACTCTATAATGTATATTTAGTTTTCTAAATATAAATAATAAAAACCCTGTTATTATACCAATATGAAGTCCAGAAACAGCTAATATATGAGCAATACCTAATTGTCTATACTCATCAAGATTATCTTCTTTTAGTAAAGTATCATCCCCTAATAATATACCCTTAATAATTCCAATATTCTTTTCTTCCAAAGAGGATTCTAAAAAAACATCTAAATATTCTTTTACATTTAATTTAACAACCTCTAATATACTTAGTGAAATTTTACCAATAGATTTATAACTTCCTTTTTCAAATTCAATTATTGAATAGATATTTCTGGTTTTAAGATATCTAGAATAATTAAATAATCTAGGATTAGTATTAACTTCAGGTTGTTCAATATAAGCTTGTCCACGAACTGTGGTACCATAATCTATTCTTACATTATCTTTTAATTTTACAATTGTTTTTTCCGACATTTTTATAGTACCACTTTTATCAAAAACTTTATTAATCTCTCCATTATAAGATGTATAATATTCCTTTTCACTTATTCTATCTTTTATTATTACCTCTAATTCAACATTTTCATCATAATAATCATTCATTTCACTAAAATTCAAATTATTGTATAATAAAAGTCCTGCAAAATTAAAAATCACCATATAAAAAAATATATTTCTAATTTTCTTATTATTTATTAATAAAGTAAATCCAAGTATAATAAAAAAACTCAATATTATAATTAAAATATTTAATTCAATATAATAAAAAAATATTATTCCTATTACAAAAGGAATTAAAATATTAATAAAAGGTCTTTTCATAATAATATAACTCCAATTTTTTATAATATTATATCATTAAAAATAAGGACGAATCAAAAA
>NZ_WSFU01000012.1 GCF_016820635.1 Anaeromonas gelatinilytica
AAGTGCATTTTTTATCAAAAAATGCTGGAGTGACTTTCACCCCAACATTTATTATAGAACCATTTTTATAATGTATATGAAAGGTTTAGAAATAATTCAAAGAAAAATTGAGGTATTAAAAATAGATAATGGTTTAATTAAAGTTATAGATATTAATAAACAAACTATAAGAATTTTTAAAAGAGATTATATTTTAATTGCTATGAATCTTAATATAACAAATAATAGAAATAGGATTTAAAACAGTGCTTAAAATGCTCCTGTTTTAAATATATTAATATACATATTTGTTTATAATTTTACATTAAGAGAAGGTTTTTAAAAATTAATATAGAAATACTTTAATAATTCCTAAGTTTTTTATAATGAGGTGATAACATGGAATATATAAAAGAACTTGAAGAAATAACAAAAATGTTTATTAAATTAGCCGAAAAATCACTAAAGGACAATGTAATTGATGAAAATACTTATTATGAAATTACTTTTAATAAGAAGAAATTTTTAAATGAGATTCAAAGTAAAAAAGCAAGATAAGATTTAGGAGATGTTTAAATGTATAATCAAAATAAGAATAAAACTTTATCAATAGTATATAAAGTAAAAAAGAATCTAAAATATAAATTATTATAAGCAGATTAAAATTCCTACATTAACATTCAAAAATAGAGAGTTGAAGCTGAGTTGTCAACCCTCTATTTTTTGGTGTTAAGGTTAATGTAATTAAAATGGAAATATTGCTAAATTTTTTTAGAGTATATTATAATAATATTAAAAAAGATGTAATAAATATGACGAAAATAAATATAAGCGTAGCCGATGAAATAAAGAAATTCAAAGAACTTTTAGATGATGGTATTATTATACAAGATGAATTTAATAATAAGAAAAAAGAATTATTAGGAAAACAATATATGAAATTTAATAATATTTTTTTACATTACAATTTTATAAAAAATTATTATTGTTAAATACAAAAACATATAAATAAAATCACATAATTATTTTATTAAATCCTTGATAACTTAAATATTTAAGTTATCAAGGATTTTTTCTATGAAAGTTTCGAATATAAGTTTTATATTTTCATTAATTAACTTTTTATTATCCTTTATAAGTATGAATTTTTTAGGTAAATTATAATTTGATGTATCTTGTAGGTTTAAAGGTAAGTCATACATTTCTTGATCTAAATATAAGCAAGATTTACCTGTGGATAATTTGCCAGTATTTATTATTATAGATAATTCAAATAATCCATCAGAAGGAGTCCATTTAAATGTATAATTATCATTATAATGTATTTGGTTATTAATATTTAATATATTTGTTTTTCCATTTAAAATTAGCTTTTCATTTTTGAAACTTATATTTCTTATATCTAAACTAAGATTCATTGTGTGATTTTTTAAATATATTGTTTTATTGATATTAGATTTTTCTTCTATTAGATCATAAATCCTTAATATTTTTGGTAAATAATATATATCATCATAGTTATGATTTAAAATTATTTTTTTTAGTTGTTCATCTTTAGTAGAGACATAGTTATAGTAATAATTTATACTTTCTTTGCCTGATATAGTATCTTTTCGATAAATACCTAAATATTTTTCTATAGATTTTAATTTGCAATTGTCTAAATTTAATAGATTTTTGTATTTCTTTACTACTTTTAGTAAATCTATATTTTTTTTATTATCTATTGAATATTTAAGGTTATTATATTTGAATCTTTTATTTAAGAAGGGAATATCAAAGACATTTCCATTAAAAGATATAAGAATATCAAATTTAGAAATAATACCTATGAATTTAGTAAGTAGTTCTTTTTCATCTTTTAATTCATTTGCAAATAATTGGATAATTTTTATTCCATTATTTGTAGGATATAATACACCTATTAAAATAGTTCTATCTTTATACCTACTAAAACCTGTAGTTTCTATATCGAAAAAACAATAGCTTTTATTTTTTAAGTTATTTTTCATTTCTTTGGGCAAAGAAATGAAAAAATCTAATTCGTTAGAGATAACCTCCAAATTATCACCTCCTCCAGATTAAATTAATAATCAACTATTTAATTATAAAATAATTTATAAAAATAGTAAATAACAAACTATTATATTAAATTTAGGGAATGAATTACTTATTTTAATATGATAAACTATGAAATAGAGTAGTTTATTTTATAGATATTTTTGAAAGATATATTAATTATGAATATAGTGGTATTAGGAGAGTGAAAAATGAATAATAATCAAGTAATTGAAAGACTTAAATATACTTCTAAAGAACAAAATTTAGCGATAATAAAATTATCTTTTTTAGATATATTATATAGAAAAAAGGTAATAGATAAATATGATAATGATTTAAGTGAAATATTTAATACTTTAGGATCACAATATGAACATATTCGTAAATCAAAAGAAAAGGTAATTGAAAATATACAAAAAATTAATTTAATATATGAAGAGAATTTAAAAGATGATAATAAATTAGAATATTTTAAGAATATAAGAAAAAATATACATAGAATTATAATAGACTTATCTAGATATCTTACTGAGATTTTATATTATAATACTATTTATTATGATATTTTAAGTAGGAAAGAGTTTAAAGGTAATATTAAAATTGATTTAGAAAAATTTTATAAAGAAGTTTATTCATTTTTGATAGAAGATGAAGAATTATTGAATCAAAAAATTTCTGAGATAATATGGACTGTTCCTATTAAGATATCTAAAAAGAAATATTATGATATATTAGAAACTTCATTAAAGAATAGCTTTAAAAATTATAGTAAGGAAAAAGTTGATATATTATTTAAGAGATTTAAAGGTATTTTTAACGGAACCTTAGAATGGGGATATGTAGATTCATTTGATAAATATTTTAGAGCAAGTCAATATTATAAAGATGTAGATTACAAAAATATTAGTTATGAAGAATTAGATGCTGCATATATGGAAAGTAAAAATACCATAAATGAGATTGAAAAATTATTAAAATATATTAGAGAAATGGGAATAGTAATAAATAAATTTATAATAATTAATTTATTAAAATATGATATGAATTCATTAGAAATAAAAGACATTGATTTATATATTAATAAAATTGAAAATGATTCTGAAGAAAAATTATTAATTAGAATAAATGAAATGCAGGAAATATTGATTACTACTACAAAAGATTATCAAGATATTACTAGAAATATAATAAAAAATAATTTTGATATTGATAAAGATATAGAATATCTTTATCAAAAAACAGAAAAAGTTATAGGGTATTTAAAAGATTATTTTATTGAGAGAGAAGAATTAATTTTTAATAAAAATGAATATGTGGATCAATCTTATTTATATAATTCTATTGAGAATTTTATTCAGTTTATAGATAGAAATATTAAAAACATGGATAATAGAAACAGAAAGATAAGAATGAAAAAGATATTATCATTAATAGATAATCCTTTTAGAACTCCTGATGAATTTTTTTATTATTTAAAAAGCAGTTTAGAATTTAATAATGATAAAGAAGAAATGAAATATATAATGAGTGAGATATATTCTATTATATCCGATTATAAAAAAAGACCTTAAAAAAGGTTTTAGTGTTGCATTAAAGAAATTATTACAGGTTGACATGGAAAAAATTATATAATGAAAAAA
>NZ_WSFU01000045.1 GCF_016820635.1 Anaeromonas gelatinilytica
GCACCGTCGAAGGGAAACTAGGTTTCCTTGAGCTGTGCGGACACGTTTCTAGTCCGCCTTTTTTATATGAGAAATAAATTAAAAGTATTTATAAAGTTTGAGTAAATATGAAGGTTTAATATTATGAAGAATAGGTGTTTTACTTTTCATATTGATTAGTTATAAGTTAAATGTTATACTTTTAATATGTAAATGTAAAGACAGATGTAATGTCACGTATATTGAAAGGAGAATAAATTAGTGAAGGAATGGATGGTTAATGAAATAAAAAATTTAAAAAAGAAAAAGAAAGCATTGATTCTAGCCCATAATTATCAAATTCCTGAAATTCAAGAAATTGCAGATATGGTTGGAGATTCTTTAGCTCTTAGCAAAGCAGCAGTTGAAGTAGAAGAGAAAATAATAGTATTTTGTGGAGTTCATTTTATGGCAGAAAGTGCTAAGATATTATCACCAAGCAAAAAGATCTTACTTCCTGTTATGGAAGCAGGTTGTCCTATGGCAGATATGATAACAGAAGATAAGCTTAGAGAATACAAAATGAGAAATCCAGATACAGCAATAGTATGCTATGTTAATTCTTCTGCTAAAGTAAAATCAGAAAGTGATATTTGTTGTACATCTTCTAATTCATTAGATATTGTAAATAGTTTAGAGGAAGATAAAATAATGTTTGTTCCAGATAAAAATTTAGGAAATTTTGTCAAGGATAAAGTTAAAAATAAACGAGTTGAATTATGGCCAGGATTTTGTATAACTCATCATAAAATTGAAGGATTAGAAGTAGATAAAGTTAAAGAAATATATCCTTTTGCAGAGGTATTGGTTCATCCAGAATGTAATAGGGAGGTTGTAGGAAAAGCAGATTTTGTTGGTAGTACTTCTCAAATCATAAACTATGCAAAGGAGTCCCCTAAAGAAGAATTTATAATTGGAACAGAAATAGGTGTTCTTCATAAATTAAAAAAAGAAAATCCTAATAAAAAATTTTATTTATTATCTCATAGATTAATATGTGTTAATATGAAAAAAACTAGTTTAAAAGATGTATATTATGCTTTAAAAGACGAAAAACATGTTATTGAAATTCAAGAAGAAGTAAGACAAAAGGCCTTAGGACCTTTAAATAGAATGTTAAATCTATGAAAAAGGAAGGTTTAAAAATGATAGCTAATAATCAACCAGATGTAATAATTATAGGTGGTGGAATAGCTGGATTGTATACAGCTTTAAATATTGATAGTAGTTTAAATGTTTTAATTTTATCTAAGAAAGATATTGAAAATACTAGCTCTATTTTAGCTCAAGGAGGAGTTGCTGCTTGTCTAGATAAAGAAGATCTGAATTTATATATAGAAGATACATTAATAGCAGGTTCAGAAAAAAATAATATCAATTCATTAAATACTATGATATCTGAATCTAAAGATAATATAAAAAGACTTATGGAATTAGGAGTTGAATTTGATAGAGATATAAATGGTAATTTTAAAAAAGCTTTAGAAGGTGGACATAGTAGTCGTAGAATTTTTCGAGCAGGTGGGGATTCTACAGGGAAGGAAATCATATATTCTCTTAGAGATAAAGCAAATAATCAAGATAATATTCAAATATGGGATAATTCAATGGTTATGAATATAGATAAAAAAGATAATCATTTTTTAATTAAATTAATAAAAGAAGATAAATTAATAAAGATTGTATCAAATACTGTAGTGATTGCCACAGGTGGTATTGGAGGAATATATAAAAATAGTACTAATCCTATGATAGCAACAGGAGATGGAATAGTTTTAGCTTATAGATTAGGATGTGAATTAGATAATTTAGAATATATTCAATTTCATCCTACGGCTTTTTATAATAAAAAATCTGGTGAGAGATTCTTGATATCTGAAGCAGTTAGAGGTGAGGGAGCATATTTAAGAAATAGTAGTGGAGAAAGATTTATGTTGAATGCTCATCCTAAAGGAGAATTAGCCCCTCGAGATATAGTTGCTAGAAGTATTTTTAAAGAAATGAAAAAATCTAATATTCCTCATATGTTTTTGGATATTACACATAAAGAGAAGAATTATTTAATGAGTAGATTTCCAGTTATATATAATAAATGTCTATCCAAAGGAATAGATATGTCAGAGAATTTAGTTCCTATAGTTCCTGTAGAACATTATTTTATAGGAGGAATAAAAACAAATATAGAGGGGAGAACCAATATTGAAGGGATATACGCCTGTGGAGAATGTGCAAATACCGGAGTTCATGGAGCTAATAGATTGGCAAGTAATTCATTGTTGGAATGCATAGTTTTTGGTCGTAGAATTGCAAATAATATAAATAATGATATAAACAATCTTAAGATAAAGAAAAAAATCAGAATAGAGATTATAGATGATATTGAATATAATTTAGAAATAGAAGATATAAAAAAAGATATTAGAAATATTATGGATAAATACGTAGGAATAGTTAGAGAAAAGAAAGGGCTACATAAAGCTAAGTTTAAGATTAAAGATATATTACAACAAATAGATAAATTTAATTTGAATAATAAAGACTATGTAGAATTACAAAACATGGCTTTAATGGCTTATTTAATAATCAAGAGTTGTATATACAATAAAGAAAGTATAGGCTGTCATTATAGAATTGATTAATTTAAAGAGGTGAATTACAATGATTAATTATAAAATAGAATATATTATTAAGAATGCTTTATTAGAAGATATGAATAATGGAGATATAACTACAGATAATTTGGTAAAAGAGGAAAGTAAAATTAGAGCTGAAATAAAAGTGAAAGAAGATGGAGTTATTGCGGGATTAGACATAGCTAAAGAAATATTTAAATATTTAGATAATGATATATGCTTTGAAAGTTTTATAAGAGATGGAGAAAAGATAAAAAGAGGAACAATTATAGCTATAATGGATGGACATACTAGAGCTATATTATCAGCAGAGAGAATAGCTTTAAATATTTTACAGCGATTGTCAGGAATAGCTACTAAAACACATAAATATATAGAGAAGTTATCAGATTATAATTGTAGAATTGTAGATACTAGGAAGACTACTCCGGGGTTAAGAGTATTAGAAAAATATGCAGTAAGAGTTGGAGGGGGATTTAATCATAGATTTAATTTATCAGATATGGTTATGATTAAAGATAATCATATTAAGGTAGCCGGAGGAATTAATGAGGCAATAAATATAATTAAGTCTAAGGTTTCTCCTATTGTAAAAATTGAGGTTGAGGTAGAAAATTTAAGTCAATTTCAACAAGCTTTAGAATTAGGAGTAGATATTATAATGTTAGATAATATGAGTTATGAAGACATGAAAAAAGCTGTGGAAATGAATAATAAAAAGGTATTGATTGAAGCATCCGGAAATATAGATTTAGATACAATTGAAGAAGTTGCAAGAACAGGAGTAGATATTATTTCTTCTGGTGCTTTAACTCATTCTGTAAAGGCTTTAGATATAAGCCTAAATGTTGTATACTAAAAGATGATAGTTTTATCATCTTTTTTTATTTGCTAATAATTATATAATTATGATTGAATTATATAAAATAATTTTGAGGAGGAAAAAATGAAAAATATAATATTAGATTATTCTAATGCACTAATTAAAGAGGAAGAATTACAAGGAATAAAGCCTGTTGTTGAATTGGGTCATGAATTATTACATACTAAAGAAGGATTAGGGAACGAGTATTTAGGATGGATTGATTATCCTATTAATTATGATAAAGAAGAATTTAATAGAATAAAGGAAGCTTCTAAAAGAATAAAAGGAAATTCTGATGTTTTTATTGTGATAGGTATTGGTGGCTCTTATTTAGGAGCTAGGGCTGCTATAGAAGCTTTAAATCATACATTTTATAATAATTTAAATAAGGAAGAAAGAAAAGCACCAGAGATATATTATGTAGGCAACAATATAAGTGGAAGATATATTAAGGATTTATTGTGTGCAATTAAAGATAAAGATGTAAGTATAAATATTATATCTAAATCTGGTACTACTACTGAGCCAGCTTTGGCCTTTAGAATTTTAAGAAAATATTTAGAAGATAAGTATGGAGAAGAAGAAGCTAGAAATAGAATATATGCTACTACGGATTCCTCTAAGGGAGCTCTGAGACAATTAGCGGATGATGAAGGATATGAGTCTTTTGTTATTCCTGATGATATAGGGGGTAGATTTTCTATTTTTACTCCAGTAGGATTATTACCCATAGCAGTATCTGGATTAAATATAGATGAGATGATGAAAGGTGCTAAAGATGCTAGAGAAGAATACAGTAAAAGAAGGTTTAAAGATAATATAGCATATCAATATGCAGCCATAAGAAATGTTTTATATAATAAAGGAAAAGAAATTGAGATATTAGTAAACTATGAACCTTCATTACATTTTTTATCAGAGTGGTGGAAGCAATTATATGGAGAGAGCGAAGGGAAAGATGGAAAAGGTATTTTCCCTTCATCTGTTGATTTTTCAACTGATTTACATTCCATGGGACAATATATTCAAGAAGGGAAAAGGCATTTATTTGAAACTGTTATAAATATTGAGAAGCCTAATTTAGATATAAAAATAGAAAAGGATGATAAGAATCTAGATGGACTCAATTATTTAGTTGGAAAAACTATGGATTTTGTAAATAAAAAGGCTTTTGAAGGCACATTATTAGCCCATATAGATGGGGGAGTTCCAAATTTAGTTATTGGTGTACCAAAATTAAATGAATACTATTTTGCTAAATTAATATATTTCTTTGAAAAAGCTTGTGGAATAAGTGGATATATATTAGGAGTAAATCCATTTAATCAACCAGGAGTAGAAAGTTACAAAAAAAATATGTTTGCATTGTTAGGGAAAGAAGGATTTGAGGATTTGAGAAGAGGATTAAATAATAGAATAAATAGAAATGAATAATAATCTTGTATCATTGCATACAAGGAGAAGAGTAGATGATCATAAGAAAACTAATAAATAAATTTATATCAGATATTGCAATTGAAAATGTATTTAATAAAATATAGCTACCCTAGAGGGTAGCTATATTTTATTCGATTATAGTAAGAACTTCTTCTATTGGTTTTCTAGGAGGTTTTTTTATTTCTGTACTAGTAGGTATTCCTAGAGGAGTTATAGCTGCTAGGAAATAATCTTTTTTATTAAAGCCTATAAAATCAGTAATTTCTTTTTTAGCATAGAGAGGACCTGTCATCCAACAACTTCCATATCCCATAGAAGTAGCTGCCAAATGTAAATTTTCCATTGCTGCAGCAATATTTTGAATTCCTGGTGATGGTTTAAGAAGATCATGTATTTCTTCTTTAGAAGCTCCTTTAGCTTTTAAAGCTTTTAATCCTGCAGGGATATAAGGGCCTGCATATAATAATATTAAAATAGGAGCATTCTTAAATATAGTATGATATTTTAAGAATTTTGTTAGACTTTTCTTATCTTTTTCACTATCTAAATAAGAAGCTAATTTACTATTTTTCTTTTCTACTATTTCTGCAATAGCATTAATTTTTTCTTTATCTTTTATAACAACAAAGTGCCAATTTTGAAGGTTTTTTCCTGATGGAGCTTGAGTTGCTGCTTTGATTAATGTTTTAATGTCATCATTACTTATAGTTTCATCGGTGAATTTTCTTATACTTTTTCTTTTATAAATAAAGTCTAAATTTGCCAAAAATATACCTCCTTATTAGATTATAAATTATTAGATTATAAAGTTGAAATGTTGTAAACTTTATAATACTTCTTTTAAATATTATAATCCTCATTTTTTACTTCTGCAAGTTCTTTAGTGTGTGCATTTTAATATGCTATATCTAATGATATATTATTGAATATGAGGTTTTTAGTACAAATTAAATAATCATGTATGGATTTTAATACATATGTATTAAAATCCATACATGATTATTTAATGAAATAGTGGTATAATATAGCTGGAAGTCTTAAAATAGCAAATAATAATTTTCAAAGATCTTGGCATATTATTTGCATTTGTATATACATAATAGAAGTCAAAGGAGGGATAGTGTGGATTTTAATAGTCTAACACTACAAAGAGAGGGTAGCATAGCAATTCTTAAGATTAATCGACCTAAGGCTTTAAATGCACTAAATACTGAAGTATTATTGGAGCTTGATAAAGCAATAGAGGATTTAAAGTTTGATGAAGATGTAGATGTTATTGTTTTATCAGGAGAAGGAAAAGCATTCGTAGCAGGCGCAGACATCTTAGAGATGAAGGATAAGAATGCTAATGAAGCTAGAGTTTTTGCTGAAATAGGTATTAGTGTGTTTAGAAAGATCGAAACAATGGAAAAACCAGTAATTGCAGCAGTAAATGGATTTGCTTTAGGAGGAGGATGCGAACTTTCGATGGCATGTGATATGAGAATCGCATCTGAAAAAGCTAAATTTGGACAGCCAGAGGTAGGATTAGGAATAATACCTGGATTTTCAGGAACTCAAAGATTATCAAGATTAGTTGGTACAGCTAAAGCTAAGGAATTAATATTCACTGCTGATACAATAAATGCCAAAGAAGCAGAAAGAATTGGGTTAGTAAATAAAGTTGTAGCTCCTGAGGATTTAATGAATGAAGCTATTGATTTAGCTGAGAAGATTTCGTCTAAAGCTCAAATAGCTATTAGACATTCTAAGATGGCTATAAATAGAGGTATAGAAACAGATATTGAAACAGGAATGGAGATAGAAAAAGATTTATTTGCATTATGTTTTGCAAGTGAGGATCAAAAAGAAGGAATGACTGCCTTTACAGAAAAAAGAAAGGCAAATTTTAAAAATAAATAAATAGCAAAAATAGGGGGTATATTAATGAAAGTCAGTGTTATAGGTGCAGGTACAATGGGTTCAGGAATAGCTCAAGCTTTTGCTCAAGCGGGTCATGAAGTAATAATTAAAGATATTGCTCAAGAAGGTATTGATAAAGGAATTGGTGTAATATCTAAGAATTTAGATAGGTTGGTTAAGAAGGAAAAAATAACTAATGAAAAAAAAGAAGAAATTCTTTCAAGAGTAAGTGGAACATTGAAGAATGATGGTATAAAAGATTCTGATATTGTAGTAGAAGCTGCTTTAGAGAAAATGGAAGCAAAGAAAAGCATATTTAAAGAATTAGATGAGATATGTAAAGAGGATACTATATTAGCTTCTAACACTTCATCATTATCGATTACTGAAATTGCTAGTGCAACAAACAGACCAGATAAAGTAATAGGAATGCATTTCTTTAATCCAGTACCAGTTATGAAATTGGTAGAGATTATTAAAGGTATTGCAACATCACAAGAAACATACAATAAAGTATTTGAATTGTCTAAGGAATTAAGCAAAAAACCTGTAAAAGTTGAAGAGGCTCCAGGTTTTGTTGTTAATAGAATTCTTGTTCCGATGATTAATGAAGCTATAGGTATATTAGCTGATGGAGTTGCTTCAGCTGAAGATATAGATGAAGCAATGAAATTAGGTGCAAATCATCCTATAGGACCTTTAGCTTTAGGAGATTTAATTGGAAATGATGTTTGTCTAGCTATTATGGAAGTATTATATGAAGAGTTTGGGGATTCTAAGTATAGACCACATCCTTTACTGAGAAAAATGGTAAGAGGTGGACTTTTAGGAAGAAAAACAAAAAAGGGATTTTATGATTATAACAAATAATTATGAGTCGCTTAGGGAACCCTGTTTAGTACAGGGTTTCTATTGCATTTATACATTGTTAAATTATTAACCAAAATATATTTTTAAAAATAAAAGTATATATATTAGTAATATAATTTTAAAGGAGGAAATTAAGATGAGAGAAGTAGTAATTGTTGGTGCAGCAAGAACACCAGTTGGATCCTTTGGAGGATCATTATCAAAATTATCAGCTGTAGATTTAGGAGTTATGGCTACAAAAGAAGCAATAAAAAGAGCAGGTATTAAACCTGAAATTGTAGATGAAGTTATCATTGGGAATGTATTATCATCAGGATTAGGTCAAAATCCAGCAAGACAGATAGCTGTAAACACAGGATTACCTGAAACCATTCCAGCTATGACTGTAAATAAAGTTTGTGGTTCAGGACTTAGAACAGTAAGTATGGCAGCACAATTTATTATGCTTGGAGATGCTGATGTTATCGTTGCAGGAGGAACAGAAAGTATGAGTAATGCTCCATATCTTTTACCTAATACAAGATGGGGAAAGAGAATGGGAGATGGAAAGATTGTAGATAGTATGATTAAAGATGCATTATCTGATGCATTCCATAATATTCATATGGGAATTACAGCAGAAAATATTGCTGAACAATGGAATATAACTAGAGAAGAACAAGATGATTTTGCACTTATAAGTCAAAATAGAGCAGAAAAGGCCCAAAAAGAAGGAAGATTTAAAGATGAAATAGTTCCAGTGGAAGTTCCTCAAAGAAAAGGAGATCCTATATTAGTAGAAGATGATGAATTTATCAAACCTGGAATGACAATAGAAAAATTATCTAAACTTAGAACAGCTTTTAAGAAAGATGGTACTGTAACGGCAGGGAATGCTTCAGGAATTAATGATGGAGCAGCAATGTTAGTAATTATGTCAAAAGAGAAGGCTGAAGAATTAGGACTTAAACCATTAGCTACAATTAAATCTTATGGTTCATCAGGATTAGATCCAAGAATTATGGGATATGGTCCAGTACCAGCAACTAAAAAAGCACTAGAAAAAGCTAATATGAAGGCTGAAGATATTGAGTTAATAGAAGCAAATGAAGCTTTTGCAGCACAATCATTAGCAGTAGTTAAAGATTTAGGATTAAATCCTGAAATAGTAAACGTTAATGGTGGAGCAATATCAATTGGACATCCAGTTGGAGCAAGCGGTGCCAGAATTCTTATAACATTATTATATGAAATGATTAAAAGAGATGTTAAGACAGGTCTTGCAACACTTTGTATAGGTGGCGGTCAAGGTACTGCAGTAATACTTGAAAGATAAATAAATGATGAAAATTTAAATTGAATTATGATGTGAAAGATATAGAATAGATAGTTTAATATAACTATTTATTCTATTCTTTTGTGAAAATAATTTATTTTTAATTTTTATATTATGATTAATGTTTAAATTGAAAACTAGAGAAAATATTATAAAACAGTTGTTTGTTTTATAATTGTAATATTACAATTAAATTAACCCATATTGATATATTGATATAAATTTGATATAATTTGCAACTAAAGTGAATATTATGTTTGCTTTTTCATATATATGATATAATAGAAATATATTTTTGTTATTTAGAGTAAATATTATGTAGAAAAAATTTTATTCGATATATTGAATATTAAGGGGAAATGATAATATGAAGTATTTTTTTAAAGTATTTATCATAGCTTTTATAGGTTTTACTTTAGTGGCTGGAGTAGGTTTATATGCTTATTTTAGTTTTTTTCACACAGCAGAAGCTGAGGATAATATGGAAGATAGAAGAGAAGAGTTATCAAAAGAGGAAATTGAAAACTTACCACCATTTGAAAAGGCAATAGCTACTAGTAATAGAGTTAATGCTTTATTAATTGGATTAGAAAGAGAAGGTAGAAGTGATACTTTGATATTTGCAAGTTTTGATCCAGACACTAAGAGTGTAGATATGATTTCTATACCTAGGGATACTTATTACTATGTAAGAGGGTATGATGCTGCAGATAATAGGAAACTTAATGCAGTTTATATAAGAAACTTGAAAGATGGACATGATGTAGCTGCCAATAAAACTACGGATGTAGTTGAAGAAATACTAGGTGTTCCAATAGATTATTATGCAACTATCTCTTATGACGGAGTAAAGAATATAGTAGATTCTTTAGGAGGAGTAAAGATAGATGTCCCTCAAGACATGGAATACGATCACATTTATTCTAATGGAAAAGCAGAAAAGAAGGTTCTTAGGAAAGGAACTCAAACTTTAGATGGAGCACAGGCTGTAGGATTTTTAAGATTTAGAAAGGGATATTCTAATGGTGATATTGGAAGAGTTGAGGCTCAACAGAAATTTATTAAGGCCGCTATGAAAAAAGCTCTAGGTTTTAGTCTTCCCAAAGTAGCAACGACTGCTATAAAAGAAGTCGATACTAATATGGATATTCTTGATATTACTTCTAATGCTACAAAGGCAATTGGTATGAATATGGAAGATATAAATACTCATGTTTTACCTGGGGAAGCAGAATCAATGACATTTGATGGATGGACGTTATCTTATTTTGTTCACGATAGTGAAAAAATAAAGGAATTAATGAAGGAAATATATGATGTAAAAGAAGAATCTGAAGAAAATACAAATGAATAAAAAAAGACTCCCAATATTGGGAGTTCTTTTTTATGGGGGAGTGGGGACTAAGGTATATTATATTTATAACCAAATAAGAGACTTTTAAACCTATTTCTTAGAAATAATTTTTTCTTTAAACATATCACCAATTTTATACACATCTCCTGCTCCAATTGTAATGATAATATCACCGTTATCCACACTTTTTTCTAAATAATCTACTATTTCGTCAAAGTTTTTAATATACATGGCATTTACATTATTATTTTTAAGTTCTTGGACTAGATCTTTTGAGTGAACTAAGCCAGTATCTTGTTCTCTAGCTGCATATATATCTGTAATAATGACTTCATCAGCATTATTAAAGGATTCTCCAAATTCTTTTAGTAACGATTTAGTTCTAGTATAAGTATGAGGTTGAAATATACACCATCTTTTATTATACTTTTTTGATATGGAACTTAAATTAGCCTTTATTTCTGTAGGGTGATGAGCGTAATCATCTATTATTTGTATATTATTAATTATACCTTTATCTTCAAATCTTCTATGAGTTCCTTTATATAATTTTAAACCTGTTTTTATGTTTTTTATTTTAACGTTTGTAATTCTAGTAGAGGCAATTGCTGCTAAAGAATTATATATATTATGTTTTCCTAACACATTGAGGATGATTCTTTCTATAAATATTTTATTAATGTATAAATCATATGAAGGACATCCTTTATCGTCATATTTAATATTATCCGCATAATAATCATTAGAGGCGTCAAGTCCAAATGTTATTATGTTTTTTTGCTTATGAGGAATTATAGATTTGATATTTTCATCATCTCCGTTAAGAATAATATGACCAGAATCTGGAATTAAATCTATAAATTTTCTAAATGTTTCTTTAATATCTTCAATTCCTTTAAAGAAGTCCAAATGATCTTCCTCAATATTAAGTATTATTCCGATAGATGGATGGAATTTCAAAAAATTTTCTTTATATTCACAAGCCTCTGTAAGTAATAATTCAGTGCCATCTATTTTAACATTTCCACCTATACTGTCTAATTCTCCTCCTAATAGTATAGTTGATTTTAGTTCAGAATCATTTAATATAGAAGCAATCATTCCTGTAGTGGTAGTTTTACCATGAGTTCCAGACACAGCGATAGAATCTTGATACTCTTTCATTAATTCTCCTAAGAGAGTAGCTCTATCCATTATAGGTATATTATTATTTATTGCATACCTATATTCAGGATTTTGTTCATTTATGGCAGATGTATAAACGACTAAATCTGAACCTATAACATTTTTAGCTTCATGTCCTATATTTATAATAGCGCCTCTTTTCCTTAATTTACTTATTAATTTAGATTCATTAATATCAGAACCAGTGACATTGTAGTTGTTGTTTAATAGAATTTTAGCTAAACCGCTCATGCTAATTCCGCCTATTCCTATAAAATGAACATTTTTATATTTTGATTTATTAATATTAAAATTTAACATATCAGTTCCTCCTTGACTTATATAATTCATATTATTTCCAATTTATTTATTATTTATTTTATTCCAAAAAAATTTCTAAGTGACTATATTAAATATCATTGTTTTTAAAGAGTATTAGGATAAGTTACTGTGATGATTATACCACAATGTTAAAAGATATAAAATGAAAATTATAATATTATTGATAAATTATATAAAAACGAATAAAATGATATATAATAAGGGAATTATTCGTTCTAGGAGGGATATCTATGAAAAAATTTAATAGAAAAGAAAGAATTGCAGCTATAATGAATATATTAACTGAGAAAACAAATCATGTGTTTACTTATAATTATTTTACAAAAATGTTTGGAACGGCTAAATCTAGTATAAGTGAAGATATAATGATAGTAAAAGATTTAGTTAAAGATCTTGAATTAGGTAAGATCATAACTATATCAGGAGCTAGTGGTGGTGTTAAGTTTATCCCTACTATATCAAAGAAAGAGTCAGAAGAATTTTTAAAAGAAATTTCTTTGGAATTAGGGGATAATAATAGGATTATAACGGGCGGGTTTATGTATATGACAGATATACTTTATTCTCCGAATATTTCTTATAAGATAGGTAGAATATTTGTTACTAAATATTGGGCTGAAAATATTGATTATGTGGTAACCGTAGAAACGAAAGGAATACCTTTAGCTATGATGACTGCAAAGATATTAAATGTACCTTTGGTTATAATAAGAAGAAATCTGAAAGTTACTGAAGGTCCTACAGTAAGTATAAATTATGTTAGTGGTTCTACTAGAAAAATTCAAACTATGTCATTATCAAGAAAGGCCATTAGGGAGGGAGCAAGGGTCTTAATTATTGATGATTTTATGAAAGCTGGAGGTACAGCTAAAGGTATGAAGGATATGATGAAAGAATTTAAGGCGGAAGTAGTAGGAACTGGAGTATTAATATCTACACCTGAACCAAAGAAAAAACTTATAGAAGAGTATACAGCTCTTATTAATCTGAAAAGCATAAATGATGTTGATAATGAAATAATACTTACTCCCAACGATAAATATTAAAAAAAATTAATAAAATTTCATCAAAAAAGAAGGAATTTTTAAATATATAGAGAATAGTAGCAATAGGGTAGTTTTGAATGTAATCGATGATTCGTTGGGGAAGGTGGTGAAAGCATGAAAGTAACTGACGTAAGAATTAGAAAGATTAACGATGATGGAAAAATGAAAGCTATAGTATCTGTTACATTGGATAATGAGTTTGTAGTCCATGATATTAAAATAATCGAGGGGTTGAATGGTCTATTTATAGCTATGCCTAGTAGGAAAATGGCAGATGGCGAATTTAGAGATATTGCTCATCCAATTAATTCAGAAACTAGGACTAAAATTCAGAATGCAGTATTTGAAGAGTATGAAAATCAGATACAGATAGAGGCAGATGATCTTGTATAAATTCTTTCTTATAAAAACCACCAAAATACCTTTGATTATAATCAAAGGTATTTTTTGTTAGTTTGGTATAATTAATTTAATAAAATGTTATATTATTATCTTATTAAGACTATAAAATAGTATATCTTTCTGTTATAATGTAATGGGAATTGTATAAGCTTAAAGAGAATTATGATGAACATATGTTGTTTAAAAAAGAAATAAAAATTAGAGGTGTTAATATGATACTTTCTGTAATACTTGCAGCTGGCGAAGGTACTAGGATGAAGTCTAATATACCTAAGGCAGCTCATAAAGTATGTGGTAAATCCATGGTAAATCATGTTATAAATGCAGCAAGAGATGCTTCTTGTGAGAAGAATATTGTAATTGTAGGCCATGGAAAGGAAAAAGTAATATCTTCGGTGGAAGGTAATGATGTAGAATTTGTAACACAACCTGTAGGGGATGATATGCCTTATGGAACAGGGTATGCAGTTATGCAAGCTAAGGAATACATATCTGATGAAGATAAGGTATTAATACTAACAGGGGATACTCCTTTAATAGAAGGAGATACCTTAAAAGAATTAGTAGATTATGGTACAAATAATAATTTAGATGCTATAGTTTTAACGGCAAAGTTTAAAGATTCTACAGGATATGGAAGAATAAAGAGAAATGAGAAGGGGAATATACTAGGAATAATAGAGCATAAAGATGCATCAGAAAATGAGTTAGATATTAAGGAAATTAACTCTGGGATATTTCTTTTTAGTGGTAAAGCATTAAAGGAAGCTTTAGAAAATTTGACTAATGATAATTCTCAAAATGAGTATTATATAACAGATACAATAGAAATTTTGAATAGGAAAGGATATAATGTTGGGGGATATTTACTCAAAGATAATAAAGAAATATCTGGAGTAAATTCAAAGGTTCAATTAGCTGAAGCAGAAAAAATCATGAGAGATAAAATTAATATTGAACATATGCTTAAAGGAGTTACATTAATTAATCCAGAAAATACCTATATTGAAAAGGGTGTCATTATAGGAAGAGATACAATAATATATCCAGGTGCTATCATTAAAGGAAGTACAAAAATAGGTGATAATTGTATCATTGAAGGAAATTCGGATATTAAAGATTGTATTATTGGAGATAGAGTTAATATAAAGTCATCAACTTTAATAGAGAGTAAAGTTGATGATGATACAAAAGTAGGACCTAATGCTTATTTAAGACCTAATAGTGTTATAGGAAAATCGGTTAAAATAGGTGATTTTGTAGAAGTGAAAAATTCTAAGATAGGAAATGGTTCAAAAGCTTCACATCTTTCATATATTGGAGATGCAGAAATTGGTGAAAATGTAAATATAGGTTGTGGTGTAGTATTTGTTAATTATGATGGAGAGAAAAAGCATAGAACTATAGTAGGTGATAATGCTTTTATAGGTAGTAATTCTAATTTAGTAGCTCCAGTAATAATTAGAGATAATGGTTATATTGCAGCAGGTTCAACAATAACTCATGAGGTGAAAGAAGGAGATTTGTCAATAGGTAGGGCTAGACAAATTAATAAGCCAGGTTGGGTTTTTAGAAAGAATAACAAATAGAAAAAATGGGAGGCTATTGTAATGAAAATTATGGGGAGAGACATCAAGATTTTTTCCGGAAATGCTAATAAAAAATTAGCTCAAAAAATCTGTGATGAGATAGGAGTATCTTTAGGAGACTCTAATGTTACTACATTTAGTGATGGAGAGATATCAGTTGCATTTAATGAAACTGTAAGAGGAGCAGATGTGTTTGTAATTCAACCTACATGTCCTCCAGTTAATGAAAATTTGATGGAATTATTAATAATGATAGATGCATTAAAAAGAGCATCAGCAGGTAGAATAAATGCAGTTATTCCTTATTATGGATATGCTAGGCAAGATAGAAAAATAAAAGCAAGGGATCCAATTACATCTAAACTTATAGCAGATTTATTATCTATCGCAGGAGCAGATAGAATTGTTACTATGGATTTACATGCTACTCAAATTCAGGGTTATTTTGATATTCCAGTAGATCATTTATTAGGAGGACCTATTTTAGCAAAAGATGTAGTAAGTAGATTGAATAAAGATACTGTGGTTGTATCTCCTGATATTGGAGGAGTAAGAAGAGCTAGAAACTTTGGTAGTATATTAGATTTACCTATAGCTATAATAGAAAAGAGAAGACCTAAAGCTAATGTATCTGAAGTCATGAATATTATTGGTGATGTAAAGGATAAAGATGTAGTAATAGTTGATGACATCATAGATACTGCTGGTTCTATGACTAGAGCTGCCGAAGTATTAAAGGATTTTGGTGCTAAAGATGTATATGCTGCTTGTACTCATGCTGTATTATCTGGACCGGCGATAGAAAGATTAGAAAATTCTGTTATAAAGAAATTAATAGTAACAGATACATTACCATTATCAGAGAGAAAAGAAATAGATAAAATTGAGAGTGTATCGGTTTCATCATTATTTGGAGAAGCAATTAAAAGAATTCATGAAAATCAATCAGTGAGCAAGTTATTTGATTAATATTTGAGGAGCTGAATATTTTGTATGCAGTAATAGGATTGGGAAATCCAGGGAAAAAATACAATGGCACCAGACATAATGTAGGATTTGATGTTATTGACTATTTATCTCAAAGAAATAATGTTAAAATGACAAAACTAAAACATCAATCTGTGTATGGTGAATTTAATATTAATGGAGAAAAAGTAATATTGGTAAAACCTCAGACATATATGAATAATAGTGGTATTTCTGTAAGGTCAATAGTGGATTATTATAAGATAGATATTGAAGATGTAATTATAATATATGATGATATTGATATAGACGTAGGGGTTTTACGTATAAGAAAAAAAGGTAGTGCAGGAAGCCATAATGGAATGAAATCTATTATTTATCATTTACAAAGGGATGATTTTCCTAGAATTAGGATAGGCATAGGGAGACCTCAGGAAAATGAAGATTTAGTAGATTATGTTTTAAAAAAGTTTAGTAAAGACGATAGAGAAGAGATTGATGATACTATTGTTAGAGCAGCTAAAGCAGTAGAAGAAACCATAAAAACTGATATAGATAAAGCTATGAATCTATATAATGGTTAGTAATAAACAACAATTACTTAATAAGCCCAGGGCCATAATCCTGGGCTATAGGTGTTTCATAATCAAGGAGCTGATATTATGAATATATTTATAGATCAACTAAAAAATCTTCATTCATATAATCAAATAATTAAAGGAATTGAAGAAAAAATATCTCCTATATCACTTCATGGTCTTTCTAAAGAAAATATATCTCATATTGCTTATGCCGTAAAGGAAGACATAAATAATCAAATACTTATTATAACTTATGATGAATTAAGAGCTAAATCAATAATGGAAGATTTGACGTTATTTAGTCAGAATGATTCAGAATTATATCCTAGTAGACAATTGGTATTTTATGATTTTGATGCTGTTAGTCATACTATATCTAATCAACGACTTAGGGTATTAGATAGGCTTGTAAATGAGGAAAAGATTATAGTAGTGGCCTCTATTGAATCTATTTTAAATAAAGTTATGAAAAAGAATTTATTTGAAAAATATAGGAAGGTAATTAAGTTTGGAGAAGATATTAATTTAGAAGATGTAATAAGATCTTTAGTAATACAAGGCTATGAGAGTGTGGATATGATAGAGGGGCATGGTCAGTTTAGTGTAAGAGGTGGAATAATTGATTTTTTTCCTATAACTAATGATAATCCATATAGAATAGAACTTTTTGATAATGAGGTTGATTCTATAAGGACTTTTGATATAAAAGATCAGAGATCTATATCAAATTATGATACAGCGGAAATAACTCCTGCTAAGGAGATATTAATTGAAGAAAACTTAAGAGGATCTATGGTTGATAATATAAAGAAGGAATTAAAAAAGGTTATTGGAAATTTCAAGAAAAATAATGAAGAGAAATATGCTGAAAAAATAGAAGATAAATTTTCTAGTTATATAGATAGAATACAGAATGGTTTGAATATTGATAATATGGATATAATTTTACCATATATGAATAAAGAATTATCAAATATAATTGAATATATGACTAAAGATGCAGTAGTTTTGTTAGATGAACCTAATAGAATTGATGATAGTGTGACAAATTTGAACAATGAATTTATAAATAAATACAGTGAATTATATAGTACAGGAGAAGTGTTAAAATCTCATCAGAAAATATATATACCTTATGAAGATATGATTGAAGTTTTTAAAAGCAAAAACATATTAACAGTAACAGGATTATTAAAAAATAATGTAAATTTTAAACCTCAAAAAATAATTAATATTTTAACTAAAGGGGTTCAGGCTTTTCATAATAAAATTGATATACTTGAAAATGAATTAAAAGATTTAAAATATAAAGGTTACAAGATTATTATATTATCTGGAGTTGAAGACAGAGGAAGAAGACTTTCCAAAAATTTGATGGATAGAGGTATTGAATGTATATACTCAGAGACTTATGATACGAATATCAAGTCAAGTCAAGTCGTCATTTTACCTGGGACTATATCTGCTGGATTCGAGTATCCTAGGATTAAATATATTATAATTAGTGATAAAGAAATATTCGGGACTATTAAGAGAAAAAGAAAGGTAAAAAGCAAAAAAAACCAAAGAAAAATAATATCATTTAGAGATTTAAAAATAGGAGACTTTGTTGTACATGAAAATCATGGAATAGGTAAATATGTTGGAATGGAACAATTAAATGTGCAGGGAGTAAAGAAAGATTATTTGAGTGTAAAATACTCTGGACGGGACAGACTTTACATTCCAGTAGATCAAATAGATTTAATACAGAAATATATGGGTTCAGATGCTGGAAAACCAAAGGTAAGTAAATTAGGTAGTGGTGAGTGGTCTAGAACAAAAAAAAGAGTAAAAAAAGCTATAGAAGATATGGCAATGGATTTATTAGAACTGTATGCCAGAAGAAGTACAGTGAAAGGATATTCATTTTCAAAGGATCAACCATGGCAAAAACAGTTTGAAGATACATTTCCTTATGAGGAAACTGAAGATCAATTAAAATGTATAGAGGATATAAAAAAAGATATGGAAAAAATAAGGCCTATGGATAGGCTATTGTGTGGTGATGTGGGGTATGGAAAGACAGAAGTAGCATTAAGAGCTGCATTTAAGGCTTCTTTAGATGGTAAACAAGTGGCAATATTAGTTCCTACTACTATATTAGCTCAACAACATTATAATACGATAATAGAAAGATTTAGTGATTTTCCTATAAATGCAGAAATGTTGAGTAGATTTAGAACTCCTAATCATCAGAAAAAGATAATAAACGAACTTAAAAGTGGAAATATTGATATAATTGTAGGAACACATAGATTATTATCTAAGGATATTAAATTTAATAATTTAGGTTTATTGATAGTAGACGAGGAGCAAAGATTTGGAGTAAAGCATAAAGAGTCTATAAAACAGATTAAAGAATCTGTAGATGTACTTACATTAACAGCTACTCCAATACCTAGGACACTTCATATGTCTCTTATAGGTGCTAGAGATATGTCTACAATTGAAGAACCGCCTGAGGAACGGTATCCTATTCAAACCTATGTAGTTGAATATAATGAAAACATGGTTAGAGAGGCTATTATAAAAGAAATTAATAGAAATGGTCAGGTGTATTTTGTATATAATAGAGTCAAAGGTATCAAAAAAATGGCAACCCATATCAAGGAATTGATTCCAGAAGCAAGAATTGCAGTAGGACATGGACAGATGAGTGAAAGAGAATTGGAAAAAGTTATGCTGGATTTTATGAATGGCGAGTATGATGTATTAGTTTGTACTACTATAATAGAAACAGGATTAGATATATCTAATGTTAATACAATGATTATTCATGATGCAGATAAAATGGGACTTTCTCAATTATATCAATTGAGGGGAAGAGTTGGTAGGTCTAATAGAATAGCATTTGCTTATTTCACATATAAAAAAGATAAAGTATTATCGGAAGTGGCAGAAAAAAGATTAAAGGCTATAAAAGAGTTTACAGAGTTTGGTTCAGGATTTAAAATAGCTATGAGAGATTTAGAGATAAGAGGTGCAGGAAATTTACTAGGTTCAGAACAACACGGGCATATGACAGCCATAGGATATGATTTATATGTTAAATATTTAGAAGATGCAGTGAAGAAGTTAAAAGGTGAAACACAAGTAGAAAATGTAGAAACTATAATAGAAATAAATGTAGATGGTTATATTCCAGATAAATATATCTCTAATGAAGAACAAAAAATTCAAATGTATAAAAAGATATCTTCTGTAGAAAGTAAGGAAGAATATAGAGATTTATTAGAAGAAATAATTGACAGATATGGTGATGTACCTAAGCCTGTTGATAATTTATTAAGGATAGGATATATTAAATCATTAGCAAATAAATTAATGTTCACAAATATTTCACAAAAGAATGATACATTAGTACTTGAGTTTCACAAAATAAATAGTATAACTCCAGAGATAATAAATATATTATATGATAGCTTTGGAAGAAACATGACATTTGATCTTTCTAAGACCCCAGCCTTGAAATATAAACTTAATAATGCTAGTCAAGATAGAGTATTAGCAATATTAGAGGGAATACTTGAGAAGATCCATAGTTTAAATAAAGAATAAATTAATATATAATATTGTATTATACTTTAGATATAAAATTTAGAGGAGATGGTAAATTTGGGTAAGTGGAATAAAGGAATTATTTTAACAATGATATTATTATTAACGGTTACAATTTTTCTTTCTGGTTGTAATGGATCGGAGAAAGAAGTAGTAGCTAAAGTAAATGGTGCTGAAATTAGTCAAAGTCAATTAGACAAATATGTAGACTATAGAAAAAAAGAGTCTGAGTTAAGTGGATATATTTCCTCAGATATGTGGGAAGATAAAATAGAGGGTAGCAATAAAACATATGAAGATCAATTAATAGAAAGTTCTTTAGAAGATTTAATAAATCAAGAAGTATTGTTACAAAAAGCAGAAGAATTAGATATAAAAATAGATGATAAAGATGTAGAAAAAGAATTAGAGCAATTTAAAAGTACAGATGAAAATGCTAAAAGTTTTAATGAGTATTTAGATAGTATAGGTATATCTGAAGATTATTTTAAACAAATGTATAAAGAAAGTATGATAATTACTGCACTTATAGAGGAGACTGTAGATATAAGTGATAAAGAGGCAGAAAAATTTTATGAAGAGAATGTCGATACGTATGATAAGGTTGAAGCAAGTCATATATTGTTAGAATCTAAAGAAGAGGCTGAAAAGGTTAAGAAAAAATTAGATTCTGGAGAAGATTTTAGTGAATTAGCAAAGGAATATTCTCAAGATGGAAGTGCTGAAAATGGAGGTAACTTAGGATATTTTGCTAGACCTCAAATGGCTAGTGAGTTTTCAGATGTAGCTTTTGATCTAGAAAAAGAAGAAGTAAGTGATGTAGTGAAAACAAAATCTGGATATCATATAATCAAAGTTACTGATAAAAAATTAGGGTTTAAAAGTAATAAAGAGGAAATTATTTCAGAATTGCAAAATCAAAAATTTAATGAAAAAGCATTAGAATTAATAGAAAAAGCAGATATAGAAAGAATTTTAGAATTTGAAGATGATACAGAAGAAAAAGATGAAGATGATACAAAAAGCACAGATGATGCAGAAAATGCAGAAGAAGATAGTGAATAATATTTTTAAAAGATTACCATTAGGTAGTCTTTTTTATTATTAGTTAGATTAATATTATTAGATAAATTATCAATCGTGCATAAATTATGGTAAAAAGTAAAATAATAAAATTAACATAGACATAATATATTAGGAGGTAAAAAATGAAAGCTACAGGAATAGTTAGAAGAATAGATGATTTAGGAAGAGTTGTAATACCAAAAGAGATTAGAAGAACTTTAAGAATAAGAGAGGGGGATCCTTTGGAAATTTTTACCGATAGGGAAGGAGAGGTAATATTAAAAAAATATTCACCTATCGGAGAATTAAATGAATTCGCTACAGAATATGCAGAGTCATTAAACGAAAGTACAGGACATATTACTATAATATGTGATAGAGATAATGTAGTTGCTATAGCTGGAGGTCCAAAGAAAGAATATTTAAATAAAAGGATTAGTCCAGAGTTAGAAAAATTAATAGAAGGAAGAGATATTTATTTAACAGAAGGAAATACTAAACCTATAAGAATAACAGTTGAAGAATATAATCCCAAAGAATACATTACTCAGGTTATATCTCCTATAGTATCTCAAGGGGATCCTATAGGTGCTGTGATACTAACATCTAAAGATTCTGATATAGTTATGGAGGAATTGGAGATTAAATTAGCAGGTACAGCATCTAATTTCCTATCAAAACAAATGCAACAATAATTATAATACCTACCTATGGTAGGTTTATTTTTTTGTATTTAAAAAATAATATTTTTATAGAAATTAATATATATCTTTTAGTACTATAAAGTTTTTGATATAATCAAAGTATTAGTTTATTAAAGGTTGGATAATCTATTCAGGAGGTAAAAATAGATGAGTAAAGATAATTTTTTGAAAGGAGCTGCAATACTAGGTATAGCTGGCTTTTTAGTAAAAATATTAGGAGCAATATATAGAATACCTTTAGGTAATATGCTTGGTGATGTTGGTATGGGATATTATCAAACTGCATATCCTTTATATACATTAATGTATGCTATTTCAACAGCAGGATTACCAGTAGCAGTTGCCAAATTAGTGTCGGAAAAAAGGGCAATGGGAGATTATAGAGGCGCTCAGAGGATATTTAAAGTTGCATTTTTAGGACTTGTGATAGGAGGAGTATTAACATTTACTTTTGTATTTGTAGGAGCAAAATTTATAGTTGATAAATTAGGGAATTCAAATGCATATTATGCAATGATAGCTTTAGCTCCTGCTTTATTATTTACACCTATTATGTCAGCATTCAGAGGATATTTTCAAGGTAGACAGGATATGACTCCTACGGCTTTATCTCAGATAATAGAGCAATTTTTTAGAGTTTCAGTAGGATTAATGGTTGTAGGAATTATTATGAAACTTGATAAAGGGTTACCTATGGCAGCAGGAGGAGCGTCATTTGGAGCATCAGCAGGTGCATTATTAGGTACTATTATTATTATGTACATATATTCTAAGAGGAAGAAAAAAATAGGCAGAGAAATAAGAAAATCTTCTAGATTTAAAAGAGAAAGTACAAAGAGCATTATAAGAAATATATTAGCAATATCTATACCAATAACTATTGGTGCATGTATTATACCTTTATTTGGAACAATAGATGTTGCTATAGTAATGAAAAGACTTCAAAGTATAGGATATACAGAGGCAGAAGCATCTGGATTATATGGTCAACTTACCGGTATGGCTCAAACATTAATTAATTTTCCTCAGGTATTTTCTGTAGCAATAGCTGCTAGTTTAGTACCAGCTATATCTACAGCTTTTGCGAAAAAAGATTATAGAGAGATAAAAAAGACTGCAACATCCGGAATTAGAGTTACATTACTTGTTGGATTACCAGCTGCATTAGGACTTTTTATATTATCCACACCAATAATAAAATTATTATATTTTGGGAATCCTTTAGAAGTCCAAGAAAGTGCAGGTCAAATATTAGCAGTTTTATCTTTTAGTGTGATATTTTTAACTCTTGTTCAATCATTGACAGCAATATTGCAAGGTATAGGTAAACCATTTATACCTGTTAGAAATCTTTTAATAGGTGTATTGGTAAAAGTTGTTGTAGTATATGTGTTGACAGGAATCCCTCAGATAAATATAAAAGGAGCAGCTTTAAGTACCATAATTGCTTATACTATAGCAGCTATATTAAATTTTGCATCGGTTAAACATTATACAAATATTAAATTTAATATATTAAATTTAGTCATAAAACCAATGATTTCGGTTGCTATAATGGGTATTGTTGTATGGGTAACATATAATGGAGCTAATACAATGATTGGAAATAAATTGGCTACAGTTATATCTATTTCTTTAGGAGGTATAATTTATGGCCTAGCCCTTTTAAGAACAGGTACAATTACCAGTAGAGATTTTGATTTGATTCCTGGAGGAGTTAAATTAGCAATAAAATTAAAGAAAATAGGATTATTAAAAAAATAAATAAAGATTATAGTAGAAACCCTTGATTTTATTGTTATTCAACACTATACTAGTATAGTAGCTAATATACTTTTATATATAAGTCTATGGAGGTTAAAAATGATTAAAATAAATATTATAGGATTGGGATTTGGTGATATAGAAAAAATTACATTACATAGTATTGAAACTATAAAGAAATGGAAAGTTTTTCTAAGAACTGATAAGAGTCCCATTATAGATTATTTCAAGGATAATAACATAGACTATGAAAGTTATGATAATATATATGAAACACTAGATACTTTTGATGAAGTATATAACTATATTGTCGAGGATTTGGTTAAAAAAGCTAATGAAAATAATATTATTAATTATTGTGTGCCTGGAAGTCCTACTTTATCCGATAAAGTTACGGAGATATTATTAGATAATAAGGAAAAATTAGGGATTGACATTGAAGTTTTAGATAATTTTGGACTCTTGGAGGGAGTATATAATAGTCTAGATAAGACAATGAAAAAAAGTGTTAAGGTAATTGATGCTTTAGATATTAAATCTATAGACATAGATATAAATAGTGACTTAATAATAACTCAAGTTCATGATAAGATTATTGCATCAGAAGTGAAAATATTTTTAGAAGAAGTATATGCTGATGAGTACAATATAAAAGTAATAAATGATTTGTATGATAGAGAAAAAAATAAAAGTATTTTATTGTATAAATTAGATAGAATTGAAGACTATAATCATATGACAATTATATATATTCCAGCAGTTAAAGGTGAAGAAAATATTTATAATATGAATAATTTAATAGATATAATGGAAATATTAAGAAGTAAAGATGGTTGTTTATGGGATAATGAGCAGACTCATAAGTCTTTAAGGGAGTATGTAATTGAAGAAGCATACGAAGTAGTGGATGCAATAGATAATGATGATATGATATTATTAGAAGAAGAGTTAGGAGACATATTATTGCAAGTAGTATTTCATAGTCAGATAGCTAGAGAAGAAGGATATTTTAATATATGGGATGTTATTACATCAATATCTAAGAAATTAATATATAGACATCCTCATGTTTTTAAACATGATAGGGCTGAAAATATAAAACAAGCTAATGAAAATTGGGATAGTATGAAAGCTAAATCTAAAGATTATTTAAGTTATACAGAATCTATGATAGATACCTCTAAGGGTTTGCCATCACTAATGAAATCATATAAAGTTCAAAAGAAAGCTTCTAAAGTAGGATTTGATTGGGATAATAAAGAAGACGCTTATAAAAAAGTAGTAGAGGAAATACATGAACTTGAAGAAGCAGTTGAAAAGAATAATTTTAATGAAGTAGAAGAAGAATTTGGAGATTTATTATTTGCTTTAGTGAATTATGGTAGATTTTTAGATATAAATCCAGAGACAGCTTTGAACAAAACATTTAATAAATTTATTGAAAGATTTAAGTATATAGAATATATTAGCAAAAAAGAAGGTAAACATTTAGAAGAATTGACCTTAAATGATATGAATCAGTTGTGGAATAGGGCTAAAAGCCTAAATAAATAAAAAAACATAAAAAATGATAATAAAAAGAAGGAATTTAAGAAAAAACCTAGAATATGCTATTTAAAGCATTTTTTAATCCATGATTAGGAAAGGAGATAATTGAAATCTATTTTCCATAAGATGGATGTATAATTTAAAATATTAAAAATAAGTAGGGAGGAATAATTAATGAACAAAGCAGAATTAATTACAAGTATGGCAGAAAAGAGTGGTTTAACTAAAAAAGATGCAGAGAGTGCATTAAATGCATTTATGAATAGTGTTGAGGATGCTCTAGTTAAAGAAGAAAAGGTTCAATTAGTTGGTTTTGGAACTTTTGAAGTTAGAGAAAGAAAAGCTAGAGAAGGAAGAAATCCAAGAAATCCTAAAGAAAAAATTCAAATACCTGCATCAAAAGCACCAGTATTCAAATCAGGTAAGACTTTAAAAGAATCAGTTAATAAGTAATTAATATTTATTATGATGAAGAAATCAGGTCTATGACCTGATTTCTTCTTTGAATAGTGTAATTTAAGGTGGGATATTATGAGAATAGATAAATTTCTTAAAAATTCAAGAATAATAAAGCGTAGAACAGTAGCAAAAGAAGCTTGTGATACAGGAAGAGTATATATTAATGGAAGAGCAGTTAAAGCTGGTAGTGAAGTGAGTGTGGGGGATAAAATAAAAATAGATTTTGGTAATAATACTATGGAAGTAAAAGTATTAGAATTATTAGAACATGCTCCCAAGGATAAAGCTCAAGGTATGTATAAGATTATTAATTAAAGATACCCAATAAATCTTAAGATTTATTGGGTATTTTTTTGTAATAATCTTAGAAATATATTCATACATTTATACATAGGAATAGTAGGAGGTAATATATATGGAGGACAAAGTTAAATCACAAAATCTTATTTTAGAAGATAGAAAAAAGTTAAGTATCTCCGGAGTAGAACATGTTGAAAATTTTAATGAAGAACAAATTGTGCTTGATACAGTGGAGGGATCTCTAATGATTAAAGGAGAATCTTTAAATATAAGCAAATTAAATTTAGAAGATGGAAATGTAAAGATAGAAGGAATGCTACAATCTCTTGTATATAGTAATAAATCTACTTCTAATTCTAAAGAAAATGGGTTTTTAAGAAAAATTTTTAAATAAACCGATGGTTTTAGCCATTGGTTTAATTTTTGATTGGAGGCATTATGGAAAACTTAGTATCAAATCAATTTCATGTATTTCTCACATCTATTTATGGTGGTATATTAATAGCTTTTATTTATGATTTATATAGAATATTTAGATATTATGTTAAACCTAAAAGTGTTGCAACTATTATTCAAGATATAGTATTTTGGATAATCATTCTTATGACTACTTTAATACTATTATATTATAGTAATTGGGCAGAATTAAGGTGGTATATATTTTTAGGATTCATTATAGGTTTCTTTTTATATAATAGATTATTAAGTAAAATAGTAATAAAAATTCTAGTTTATATAGGAGAGAAGATAATTAATTTAATAAAGAAGATTATATATATTGTTACTTATCCTATAAGGATTATTATTAATATCTTGAAAATTCCTGGGAGAAAAATTTTAAAACAAGGAAAAATTGGAGGTAAAAAGATAAAAAAATATTGTAAAATACCTATTTTAACAACAAAAGAATATAAAAAACAGATTAAAAAGTTAATTAGGAAAAAATAGGTATAAATTACGACTTTAATAAATTATAGTTTTAACATATAATATAAATATATAGTATAAAGCCTTATGTTAATAAAAAATAGAGGATGAGGTATATGAAAAAGCGAAAAAAATTCAAAATAAAATATATCTTGATAATTGCTTTAATAATCTATTTGGTAAGTATGTTTATAAAACAAGAAATGAAAGCTAATGAACTTCAATCTCAAATTGAGAAAAAAGAACAAGAAAAAGAAAGTTTAAATAAATACATAGAAGATAATACTAAGAAGGCAGAATATTTAGATAAGATAGTATTAGCTGATGATCCTATGAAATATATTGAGTCACTGGATAATGATGAACAAATTAAGGAGTATAAAAATATATTAGAATATATAGAGAATATAGCTAGAGAAGAACTTTTTATGGTAAAACCTAATGAAATTATATATATAGATAAGAATAAATTAAATAATATATTCAAAGAAAATCCTTAAATTATTAGTGATATTGACATCTATTAAATCTTAATATATACTTTAGTAGATTATAGTTATATTTTAAAAGGAGGAGTATTGTATTTATGCCCGTTAAAGTAGGAAATGTAGTTGAAGGAACTGTTACTGGGATAACTAATTTTGGTGCATTTATTCAACTATCAGAAGGAGAAACAGGACTAGTGCATATTTCTGAGGTTTCTGATGATTATGTAAAGGATATTCATAATTATTTAAAGAAAAATCAGAAAGTTAAGGTTAAGGTATTATCTGTAGAAAAAGGTAAGATAAGTTTATCTGTCAGACAAGCTAAACCTAAAACAAATAATCCTGGAGAAATTGATTGGTCTAATAAAAGTGATCAAAAAATGAAAAAAATGTCTTTTGAGGATAAACTTTCAAAGTTCTTAAAAGAAAGTACTGAAAGACAAGACCAGATCAAATCAAGAGATTCAAAAAAAGGTATAAGTTCTAAAGGTATAAAATAATTTATATTGAATTAATAAGAGTATTTTTGTACTATGGAATAAATTGTATTAATTTTAAAATATGATGATAAAAGAACAACTAAAAACTAGTTGTTCTTTTATCATTTTTTTCGACAAATTTAAGTATTAATATATTAATAAATATAATTGGAATATTATAGTTAATTATTTGAAAGCTTTTATGACCAAAAAAATGAAAAATTTTATAATTATAAAGTGTTATATGTCAAAAATATTTTTTATTGGACAACCCTTATTGACAAATATTTCATTTGGAATTTGATACAATTGATACACATCATATAGAGGGTTGGTGGTTTCTAGTGATAAGTACTGAAGTAAGTAATTTAAGAGATAAAAAAGGATGGAGGTGGACATTAAGAATAATAATTGAAAATATTCAAAATAGAAGTATTGGGCGTAAGGATATAATAATATTTGTGATAGCTTTTTTTATATCAAGAGCATCTATAATGAATAATTTAACGCCTTTTGGTATAGCGTTTATTACGTCATATTATACTAAGAAAAGAGCAAGAATACATGTATTAATAGCAGGAATAATTGGAATGATAAGTATTCATGGATTATATAGTTATCAGTATATAATTCCAATGATTATTATATACGTTATTATGAATGCATTAGGAGATAAAAAATCTAATATAAAAGCCTCTTTATTAGGAGGATTAATTTTAACATTATTTAAAATTATTGTGTTGATAAGTACAGATTTTTATATGTATGATTTAATAATTTATTTATTTGAAGGAATTACGGTGTTTGCTTTAATATTTATATTCATTTATAGTATAAATCCATTAGAAACTAGTGGGGATAGATTATTAACTAATGAAGAAATGATATCAGCAGTTATTATGATATCGGTTGGAGTTGCTGGAATAGGAGGAATATCAATTTTTGGATTATCTATAATGGATGTTGTCGGAATATTCCTTATATTGTTTTTTTCCTATACTAGAGGTGTTACTATGGGAACTGTAATAGGCGTTAATATTGGTTTAATAAGTTCTATGTCTCAAGTGGACATGCCTTATATTATATCGATTTATGCTATAGCAGGTCTTTTATCAGGAGTATTTAAAGACATAGGAAAGATTGGGACGATAATAGGTTTTACTTTAGGAAATATAATTATGTCTTTTTATATAAATGGATTTGCTGAACAACTTGTAGGATTTAAAGAGATGATTTTAGCGTCGATAATTTTCCTTCTATTGTCAAATTATATATCTGAATTTGGAAATAGAATTATTGTGAGAACTAATAGAGGATATTTGATAGAAGATATCTATAGCAATAGAATAAAGGATATGACTTTTAGAAGACTTAAAGAATTTTCTACAGTATTTAAGGAATTATCAGAAATATTTAAAAAAGTATCAGAAAGAGAACGTATATTAGAAGAAAATGATATAAGCAAGTTTATGGATTCAGTTGCGTCAAAAACTTGCAAGAATTGTTCTATGAATAGGATTTGTTGGGAGCAAGATTTTTATAATACTTATCAAGAAATGTTTAAGTTGATTAATATATTAGAAAATAAGGGTCAAATAAATAAAGGAGATGTACCAGAGTTATTTAAAAAAAGATGTGTGAGATTTGAAAGACTTATAGAAGTGATTAATCAAGCGTTTAATATATATAAATTAAATTATAAATGGGAAGGAAAGATATTAGAAAGCAGACAATTGGTTTCTCAACAATTAGATGGAGTGAGTAATATTATTGAAGATTTATCAAATGAGATATATGCTGATATAAAATTTAAGGAAGAAGTAGAAAAAACAATATATAGTGAATTGAAAAAAGAGAATATATCCACTAATGAAATAACTGTAACAGAATCTCAAGATAATAAATTTGAGATATATGTAGATTTAAATGTTTTAAATAATAAAGAAAGGATGATAGAAAAAGTGACAAATATAGCATCTAAAGTAGTTGGATATCGATTAATAAGAGATAGATTTTCTACAAGTGATTTAGATTATGGTAAAGGAGTAAAATTTAAATTAATTAAATCTAATAGATATAATGCTGCTACTAGAATAGCATTATATCATGATAATAATGATTGTATTTCTGGAGATAGTTATACATTTGGAGAAAGACAGAATAATTATTATGCAGTTTTGAGTGATGGGATGGGAAGGGGAGAAAGAGCCAAAGAAGAAAGTAGTATAGCAATAAATTTATTAGAAAAATTTTTAGAGGTAGGTTATGATAAAGAATTAGCCTTAAAAACCATAAATTCAATATTAGTATTAAAATCTAGTGAAGAAGTATTTACAACAATAGATATGTCAATATTAGATTTATATAAAGGGAGTGTTCAATTTATAAAAATTGGATCGGCTCCTACATTTATAAAAAAGAAAGACAAAGTAGAAATAATCAATTCTACTACGCTACCTGTTGGCATTCTTAAGGAAGTAGAGTTTAATATTTATGAAAGTAATATGGAAGATGGGGACTTAATTATAATGATGTCTGATGGTATATTAGATGCCCATCAAGCTTGTGATGATAAAGAAAATTGGATGAAAGATATTATAAATAATATATCTAGTAGAAATCCTCAAACTGTAGCAGATAAAATATTAGATGAGGCGATAAATATATGTGAAGAAGCTAATAGAGATGATATGACTGTTTTAGTTACTAAAGTATGGAAAAAAGATAAGACTCGTAAGAGATAAAAAAGTTGTATATATAATACCCTATTGGCAATAATTAAATATAAATATCAATAGGGGGTATAATAAATGGAAAAAGAAGTTCTATTTAAGCAGATAATTTTAGTTACCGATGGAGAATCAAATGGAAAAGGAGATCCTATGGAATCTGCTAAAATAGTATCTGAAGCAGGTATAACTATAAGTACAATAGGTATTATTAACAGAGATAGTAGTGAGATGGCTAGATATGAAATAGAACAAATAGCTAGAATTGGAAAGGGAGTCTGGGAAATAACAGAACTAGATAAACTTCAACAGACGATGCAGATGGTAACTCAGAAATCAATATATCAAACTATACAAACTGCAGTTAATAAAGAGTTAAAATCAATTATTGATACAGAAATAAATGATTTAAAACCTGATTCAAGAGAAAAAATACTTGGTTTAATGGATAATTTATCAGATTCGATAAATTTAAAATGTATTATTTTATTAGATACAAGTAAAAGTATGGTATCTAAAATAGATATTGCTAAAAAAAGTATACTAAGTTTATTGAATATATTGAATTCTAGAGAAGGTAAAAGTGAAATAGCTGTATTATCTTTTCCATATATGAGAGGAGAAAATTATAATTTAACATGTGATTTTACTGAAGATATAAATATTTTAAAGAGAAGTTTAGAGAATATAAAAATTTCAGGAAATACACCTACAGCTGAAGCATTATATGGAGCTTTTCGTATATTAGAAGGGAAAGAGATTGAAGAGGATTTAGAAGAAGGATGTTTAATATTATAGGATTTAGGGTTTTCCTAGATCCTTATTTTATTATTGTGGGGTAAAAAATGGAAAAGAATGATATTATAAAAGGAAAATGGAATAAAAATATTTATTGGATTGAAAATTTTATAGAAAAAGGCGGTATAGGATATATATATAAGGTAGTGGATGATAAGGAAAGAGTATTTGTATTAAAAGCTTCTAAAGATTTAATGTCTTTAACTAAGGAATATAAAATACTTAAAGAGTTTTCTTATTTATCAGCTATACCCAGGGTTTATGAGTTAGATGATGGATACATTCAAGGAGAAGAAAATCATTTTATTATAATGGAGTATATAAAAGGGGAATCTTTAAAAAAATACTTATTAAGAACTATAAGTATAAAAGATATATTATCTGTAGCTATCATAATAGGAGAAATATTAAAGGAAATATATTCAAAAGGTTATATTTATTGGGATGTAAAGTTAGAAAATATCCTTATAGATAAAAAGAATATGATGATAAAAATTATTGATTTTGGAGGGGTTTCAAAAATAGGACAATCAATAAAAGAATATACTCCAACATATAATATGCATTGTTGGAGAGATAGGCCTCATTATGATGATAAGAGCTTAACTTTTTCTATTAATATGATTATAATATCTCTTTTATATAAGAAGGAATATAATCCATTGACAAATAGCATTGAAGATATATTATATAGAATAAAGGATTCAAATCTTGCTTCTAATATAAAAAAAGTATTGATTAATGGAATGATAGGTAATTATGATATAAGAGAATATACAGGTAGACTTAAAGATATTATTAGAGAAGGTAAGTTTGAAGAAAATAAACATTGTAGAAATTGGATAGATACTTTTTTTTGGGGTAGTATAGGTATATTCCTAATATTTATATTTTTTACATTCAACAAATAGATTTTTAAACATGAGGTGAAATAATGGAAGGGAGAGTATTAGATACTATAAAAATACATGACTTGATTGAAGAAGAAGATAATGTAGTAATTGGGGTTTCAGGTGGTCCAGATTCAATGTTTTTATTTTCTATTTTATATAAACTGAAAGAGGTATTAAATTTTAATATAATAGTTTGCCATATAAATCATGGTGTTAGGGGTATAGAATCTGATGAAGATGAAAAATTTGTAAAAGATGAATGCAAGAATTTAAATATTCCATATCATTTTATAAGAGTGAATATGGATGAATATGCTAATGAGAATAATCTCACTTCAGAAGAAGCAGGAAGAGAATTGAGATATAGATTTTTTAGAAAAACCTTATCTGATTATGGAAAAGGGGTTATTGCTGTAGCTCATAATAAAAATGATCAAGGAGAAACATTATTGATGAGGTTCTTTAGAGGTACAGGAATTGATGGACTTAAAGGAATGGATTATAAAAGTAATGATGTAATAAGGCCTATATTAGATATATCTAGAAATGAAATAGAAGAATATATTTTATGTAATAATATACCTGTGAGAATAGATAAAACAAATAAGATGGATATTTATAGGAGAAATAGTATTAGGCTTAATTTAATTCCCATGATAGAAGAAAATTATAATCCATCTATTATAGATACTCTTTTTAGAACTTCAAGAATCATAGAGAGGGATTTTGATTTTATAAATGTTTATACTAAAGATGTTTTTAAAAGAGTTGTAATGAGGATTGATGCAAATAAGATAGAAATAGATATCAATGAATTAATAAAAGAACATAAAGCTATTCAGTATAGAATTATTAGAGTAGCTATTGAAAAAATAATAGGACATTTAAAAGGAATTGAAGAGGTACATATAGAAGTAATAATAAATCTTGTTAAAAATAATATTACAGGGAAAAAGGTTGATATATCTAATGATATTGAGGGATATACAGAATATAATAAATTAATTTTACAGATAAAAAAGGATAATAAAACTTGTAATTTTAAGTCTAAGCTTTATTTAAATAGAATCAATTTCATACCAGAATTAAATATGAAAATTGATATTCAATTAGTCGATAAAAATATTAAGAATATTAAATCCAAAGATATGTTTATAAAATATTTTGATTATGATAAAATAGATAAAGACTTGTTTATTAGAAATAGAGAATCAGGAGATAAGTTTAAACCATTAGGAATGAATGGAACTAAAAAATTAAAAGATTTTTTTATAGATGAAAAAGTACCTAGAGATAAAAGGGACAAGACACCACTAATTTATGATGAAAAAGGTATAATATGGGTGGTAGGATATAGAATAAGTGAAGATTATAAGATAGATAGCAGTACAAAAAGAATATTAAAAATTTCAATAAATAAATAGGGGGACTTCTATGAAAAAAGATATAAGAGAAATTTTAATTACTGAGGAAGAATTGAAAAGCAAAATAAAAGAATTAGGTAAGAAAATATCAAAGCATTATAATGGAGAAGATCTTACAGTAATATGTATCTTAAAAGGTGCAATTGTATTCATGGCAGAATTAATAAAAAATATTGATATGCCTATAGAAATAGACTTTATGGATGTATCTAGTTATGGAAATCAAACTATATCCTCTGGAGTAGTTAAAATAATTAAAGATTTAGATTCTAGTATTGAGGGTAAAAATATATTAATTGTGGAAGATATTGTTGATAGTGGATTAACACTTAAATATTTAGGAGAGATATTAAAATCTAGGTCACCAAAGAGTATAGAGATATGTTCTTTATTAGATAAACCTGAAGGAAGAAAAGTAGAAATGAATGTAAAATATAGAGGTTTTGTTGTTCCAGATGTTTTTCTTGTAGGTTATGGTTTAGATTATGCTGAAAAATACAGGAATTTACCTTATATTGGTATTTTAAAGGAAGAAGTATACCTTGGATAAGGCTGTATTGTATTTTAGTTATATATATGGTAGAATAATTTATTGTTAATTTTAAAAAGCGGAAGGAGGAACACTTTTGAGGAAGTTTTTTAGAGGTATAAGCATTTATTTGCTTATATTTGTAGTTTTAATTCTCATAGTCCAATATTTTTTTACAAATGATGCAAAACCTGTTGAAATGGGATATGAAGAATTAAAGGTAGAAATTGAAAAGGATAATATAAAGAGCATAACTTTTGTAGATAATACGATAAAAGGTGAGCTTGATGATAAGGATAATACTAAATTTACATCATATGTACCAGATGTACAAAAAGATTATTATGATGAGTTAATTAAAGATAGTAATATAAAAAACGTAAGTGCTGAACCAGAGCCAGGAACTCCTTGGATAATTAGTGCATTACCTACTATATTGATTGTATTGATATTTGTAGTGTTTTGGTTTGTATTTATGCAACAATCTCAGGGTGGCGGAGGAAGAGTGATGTCATTTGGGAAAAGTAAAGCAAAAATGCATAAAGAAGATCCAAAGAATAAAATTACATTTGATGATGTAGCTGGTTTAGAAGAAGAAAAGGAAGAGTTAGTTGAAATTGTAGACTTTTTGAAGAATCCAAAGAAATTTACACATCTAGGAGCCAGAATACCAAAGGGAGTATTGATGGTAGGACCTCCAGGAACAGGTAAGACTTATTTATCAAAAGCAACAGCAGGAGAGGCAGAAGTACCATTTTTTAGTATAAGTGGTTCAGACTTTGTTGAAATGTTTGTAGGTGTTGGAGCATCAAGAGTCAGAGACTTGTTTGAACAAGCGAAGAAAACTTCACCATGTATTGTGTTTATTGATGAGATAGATGCTGTGGGAAGAAGAAGAGGAGCAGGATTAGGGGGAGGACATGATGAAAGAGAACAAACCCTAAATCAGTTGCTCGTAGAAATGGATGGATTTGGCATAAATGAAGGAATTATTATAATAGCGGCAACAAATAGACCTGATATATTGGATCCAGCTTTATTAAGACCTGGTAGATTTGATAGACAAGTACAAGTTGGAATACCTGATATTAAAGGTAGAGAAGCTATTCTTAAGATACATTCTAGAGGTAAGCCATTAGAAGGTGATGTAGATTTAAATGTTATTGCTAGAAGAACAATAGGATTTACACCAGCAGATTTAGAAAATTTAATGAATGAAGCAGCATTATTATCTGCTAGGGAGAACCTTAAAGAAATCCCAATGAGACTTTTAGAAGAAGCAATAACTAAAGTGATTGCAGGACCAGAAAAACGTAGTAGAGTAAGAAGTGATAAAGAGAATAATCTTACTGCATATCATGAGGCTGGTCATGCGGTAGTAGGGAAATTATTACCAACGACAGATCCTGTTCATATGGTTACAATTATGCCTAGAGGAAGAGCAGGAGGGTTCACTATGAGTCTTCCAACAGAAGATAGAAGTTATATGTCTAAGACAGAGATGCAGGAAAAAATAGTAGAACTACTTGGTGGTAGAGTAGCAGAAAAATTAGTACTAGAAGATATAAGTACTGGAGCGTCTAATGATATTGAAAGAGCAACTAAATTAGCTAGAGATATGGTGACTCATTATGGTATGAGTGACAAGCTTGGACCTATGACATATGGAAAAGATGACAGCAATGTATTCCTAGGAAAAGATATAGGAAGAAGTAAAGATTATAGTGAAGAAGTTGCATCAGAAATAGATCATGAAATGAGAAGAATAATAGAAATGGCATATAGTGAAGCAGAACGTCTTTTATCAGAGAATATAGATAAACTTCACGAAGTAGCTCATAAACTATTAGAACAAGAAACATTAAATGAAAAAGAATTTAATAGCATATTTGAAGAAGATAATGAAGTTCAAAATGATGATTTAGAAGATGATACAACTGAAAATGATTCAAATGATGAAGATATAGAATAAATATGATGGTCACAATTGTGGCCATTTTTTATTCGATTTTTATATTTTTTTGTTATAATATTATATAAATAAAATAAGTAGGAGTGATAATATGGAATTTAATCTAGAATTAAATATGAAAGGTAGAGCAGAAGATGTAGTGGTTGAAGAAAATACTGCTGCTAAATTTGGAAGTGGTACCATATATGTATATGCTACGCCTATGATGATTGGATTGATGGAAAATGCTGCATTAAATACTGTGGATGAAGCATTAGGAGAAGAATATTCCACAGTAGGCGTAAAAGTAGATGTAGATCATATTTCTGCAACTCCTTTAGGCAAAAAAGTATGGGCAAAAGCAGTACTTACAAAAATAGAAGGTAAAAGATTATATTTTAATGTCTCTGCTTATGATGAAAATAAAAAAATTGGAGAAGGAATTCATATAAGATATATTATAAATAAGAATAAATTTTTGGATAAATTAAAATAGATATGATTTTTTAGAGAAAAGCAAGTAAATGTAGAAAAATATATAATCATGTCATATAATAACGAAAATAATAATTTGTTCTTGCAAATGTTTTCATGATGTATTATAATAAAAAGTGAAAATAGTAAGAAAATTTAATAAAGATACCATATAATTATGGTGATGGAACAACTTTCTATCAATAAAAATAATTATAACACGGTAGTCTAAGTTTTATGCCTTAGTCTTGCTGTGTTTTTTTATTTTAAATTTTGATATAAATTTAACAATTGGAGGTGATAGACTAGTTTAAATATTTTAGGTTTCATTAAATTATAAGGGGGAATAAGTGTGAATTATCAGTTTTTCGACTTTGTAGGATGGATAACTAATCCTTTTATTTTAATGTTTTTAGCTGTATTTACTGGTTTGCTTTTTGGAAAAATTAAGTTTGGAAAATTTAATTTTGGAGTTTCTGGAGCATTATTTACAGGTATTGTTATAGGATGGGTTATAACAAAATATGCAAATGGTTTTTCAGAAGGTTCTACAGGTTATAGTTCAGCACAAAATATGTTATCAGTCGGAGTTATTCCTAAGGATTTCTTTAATTTATTTTTAATATTATTTGTAGCAGCTGTAGGTTTATTAGCTGCAAAAGACATGAATGTGGTTATTAAAAAGTATGGTACAAAATTTATTCTTTTAGGCCTTGTAATTACTTGTATAGCTGCAGGAGCCACATATGTAATGACAATTTTAAGTGAGGATTCAAATCCTTATGAAGTTGCTGGAGTATATACAGGAGCATTAACTAGTTCTCCTGGGTTAGCAGCGGCTATTGAAACTGCTACAGACCATGCAACTGATAAAATTGCAGAATTTGATGATATGAATGACAATGAAAAAATAAAGATAGCTAAAGAGTTAGATATAGACTCAGAAGAAATTACTAAAGAAGGATTTCAATTGACATCAGAACAAAAAAGTGAGTTTATTAATAATGCTGAGGCAGGAATTGGAGCTGGTCATGCTATTGGATATCCTTTTGGAGTTCTTGTGGTTATACTTGCGGTGAATTTTTTTCCTAATATATTTAAATTAGATGTGGAAAAAGAAAGAAAATTATATAGAGAAGAGATGGAGGCTGCAAGAAAAGCTGCAAATGTGAAAGAGATTAAGACTGTTAGTTTTGATTTGATAGCGTTTTCAGTAGCTTGTTTATTTGGTTATACTATAGGTCAGATCACTATTCCTCTTGGACCATTAGGAGATTTTAGTTTAGGAGCTACTGGAGGAGTACTTATAGGTTCTTTATTGTTAGGATATATAGGAAAGATAGGTCCTCTTTATTTTAGAATGGATAGCAATATCCTTAGTGTTGTAAGACAATTATCATTAGCATTCTTCCTTGCAATAGTTGGATTAAGATATGGATTTGTTGTTATAAATTCTGTGGTTAGTTCAACAGCGGGTGCATATTTAGCTTTAGTATCATTAGTTGTAGGTGTTGTGGGTATGTTAATTGGATTTTTAATTGGAAGATATGTATTTAAATTAAATTGGCTTATGTTGTCTGGAGCAATTTGTGGTGGAATGACATCTACGCCAGGGTTAGGTGCAGCCATTGAAGCAGCAGGAAGCGACGAACCAGCAGCTGGTTATGGAGCAACATATCCCTTTGCATTATTAGGAATGGTATTATTTACAATTATTCTTCATAAATTACCCATGTAGTTTTTATATTTGATAGAATATAGGTAAAAGCTTTTAAATGGAGTGGTTAATGTGAAGAATGATGAAGTGTTTTTGACTGGTTATGCAAAATTACCAGATGGAATTACTGCAAAAGAATTGTATGTAGTAGTAGCTTTAGGGTTAGTCGTTGATAGGGAAACAAGTGAAATATTAGAAGCTGAACCTACTTTATCTACACATGTAGCAAGAGATTTTGTTTCAAAATTATTGGTTGGAGAAAAATTAAATGACATAAATCATATTGAAAATAAATTTAGACATAACTATTTTGGTTCAGCTAAAAAGGCTGTTTTGACAGCTATTAGAACATGTCATAAAAATTACAAAAAAATTCATGGAGACTTAGAATGAAGGGGGAAATAAATTGTTGGAGAAAAGATTGCGTTGTGCAAAGCTTAAAGATAAAATCATGGAAGCAAAAGAAGCAGCTAAATTCTTTGAAAAAGACATGGTAGTTGGTACCAGTGGATTTACCCCAGCAGGATATCCAAAATCTGTCCCTTTAGCATTAGCTGAAAGGGGAGAAAAGGGAGAAGATTTAGGTCTAACTATTATTACTGGTGCATCTGTAGGAGATGAATTAGATGGTGCTTTATCAAGAACAGGAGTGCTAAAAAGAAGATATCCTTATCAGACTAATAAGGATTCAAGAAATAAAATCAATGACGGTAGTGTTCAATATTCTGATATGCATTTAAGTCATGTACCACAATGGGTTAAATATGGTTTTTTTGGTAATATAGATATAGCTTTAGTAGAAGCTGTAGCTATTAGAGAAGATGGGGGAATAGTACCTTCTACTTCAATAGGAAATTCTAATGTTTTTGTAGAAAAAGCAGATAAAGTTATAGTAGAGATAAATACTAGTCAACCATTGGCATTAGAAGGAATTCATGACATATATAGTCCTGAAAATCCACCAAATAGGAGACCAATTCCATTAACTAGAACTAATGAAAGAATTGGTACGGATTATATACCATGTGACCCGGATAAAATAGTAGCAATAGTAATATCTGATATAAAAGATAAAACTAGACCTGTAGCTTCAATAGATGACGTATCAAAGCAAATGGCAAAACATTTAATAGGATTTCTAGAGAAAGAAGTAAAGGAAGGAAGATTGCCTGAAAATTTATTACCATTACAGTCAGGAGTAGGAAGTGTAGCTAATGCAGTTTTGGGAGGACTTGTTGATTCTAAATTTGAGGATTTGACAATATATTCAGAGGTTATTCAGGATTCAGCATTAGATTTATTAGATTCAGGAAAAGTAACCTTTGCATCAGGTACTTCACTAACAGTATCTCCTGATAGACTAGATGATTTTTATGATAATTTTCATAAATATAAAGAAAAAGTAGTCTTAAGACCTCAAGAAATAAGTAATAATCCTGAGGTGATAAGAAGATTAGGTATTATAGCTATGAATACAGCTATTGAATTAGATATATATGGAAATGTAAATTCTACTAATATAATGGGAAGTAAAATGATGAATGGTATAGGTGGATCTGGAGATTTTGCTAGAAATGCATATTTATCTATATTTACTACTCAATCTATAGCAAAGAATGGAGATATTTCTAGTATTGTACCAATGGTATCTCATCATGATCATACAGAACATGATGTTCATGTTATTGTTACAGAACAGGGAGTTGCAGATTTAAGAGGATTGAGTCCAAAAGAAAGAGCTAAAACAATTATAGAAAATTGTGCACATCCAGATTATAAAGAACAGTTAATGGAATATTTATCCAGCTCTCTTGAAAAGTCTGCTTCTAAACATTTACCTCATGCCATGGATAAGTCTTTGTCTTGGCATAAAAGATTTTTAGAACAAGGTACAATGAAAATCAAGTAATATTAAAAAAAATTAACATTATAATATATTGAAGGTTTTATATAAATACATGTAGAAAATTGTAGCATAATATATGGGTTAAATTTTAGAGTTATAAAAAATACTCCTAATAATTTTAGTACTAGGTACTAGTATTTTGTCATAAAATAAGTTAGGATTAAGAAGAAAAGTATTTTATTGATAATCTTTAGCTCTTAATAAAGGAGGTCTAATTGTGATTAAAGATGAGAAAATGAAAGAAATTAAGGATTCAACTAAAAAATGGGAAGAAACAACTGTTGATAAAGCTATTTCAAGATTCCCAGAAAGAAAAAAAGAATTTAAAACTGGCTCAGGGTTAAAAGTAGATAGACTTTATACTCCTGAAAATGTTGAAGATTTAGATTATGAAAATGACTTAGGATATCCAGGACAATATCCATATACTAGAGGAGTCCAACCTACTATGTATAGAGGTAGATTATGGACTATGAGAATGTATGCGGGATTTGCAACTGCAGCAGAATCAAATAAAAGATATAAATATCTAGTAGAGCAGGGTTCAACAGGTCTTTCAGTAGCTTTTGATTTACCTACTCAGATCGGATATGATTCGGATCATTCATTAGCAGAAGGAGAAGTAGGAAAGGTTGGAGTTGCAATAGATTCATTAAAGGATATGGAATTACTTTTTGATGGTATACCATTAGATAAAGTAAGTACATCAATGACTATAAATGCTCCAGCATCTGTACTATTGGCTATGTATATAGCAGTAGCTGAAAAGCAAGGGGTATCTCAAGAAAAATTAAGGGGAACTATCCAAAATGATATCTTAAAAGAGTATATTGCTCGTGGAACTTATATATTCCCAACGGAAGAATCTATGAGATTAATAACTAATATATTTGAATATTGTTCAGAAAATGTACCAAAATGGAATACAATAAGTATTTCTGGTTATCACATTAGAGAGGCTGGATCTACAGCGGCTCAAGAAGTAGGATTTACATTAGCAGATGGTATAGCATATGTGGAAGCTGCAATTAAAGCAGGTCTTGATGTAGATTCATTTGCACCAAGACTATCATTCTTCTTTAATGCTCATAATGATTTATTAGAAGAAGTTGCTAAGTATAGAGCTGCTAGAAGATTATGGGCAAGAATAATGAAAGAAAGATTTGGAGCTAAAAATCCAAAATCAATGATGCTTAAATTTCATACACAAACTGGTGGTTCTACATTAACAGCTCAACAACCAGAAAATAATGTGGTTCGTGTGGCTATTCAAACATTAGCAGCTGTTCTTGGAGGAACTCAGTCATTGCATACAAATTCTAAAGATGAAGCATTGGCTTTACCTTCAGAAACATCTGTAAGAACTGCTCTAAGAACTCAGCAAATTGTCGCTCATGAAAGTGGAGTTACAGAAACAATAGATCCTTTAGCTGGATCATATTATGTGGAAGCTAAGACAGATGAAATTGAAGAAAAAGCTATGGAATATATTAAAAATATAGACGAAATGGGTGGAGCACCTAAGGCTATTGATGAGGGATACATCCAAAAAGAAATCATGGATGCTGCTTATAATTACCAAAAGGATATTGAGTCTGGAGAAAATATTGTGGTTGGAATGAATAAATTCCAGGCAGAAGAAGAAGCTCCAAAGGATCTATTAAAAGTTGATCCTGCAGTAGGAGAAATGCAAAAAGATAGAATAAAAGCTCTTAAAGAAGAAAGGGATAATGAAGCGGTTTCAGATAAATTAGAAAACTTAAGAAAAGCTTGTGAAAGTGATGAAAATGTAATGCCATATATAATAGATGCAGTTAAAGAATATGCCACTCTAGGAGAGATTTGTGGAGTAATGAGAGAAATATTTGGTGAATATGAACAAGCGGTAATGTTATAGAGATAAATGTATAAAGGAGGAGTTTAAATGGATAGACCAATTAGAGTATTAGTTGCTAAGCCAGGACTAGATGGTCATGATAGAGGAGCTAAAGTTATTGCAAGAGCTCTTAGAGATGCAAGTATGGAGGTAATATATACTGGTCTTAGACAAACTCCAGAACAAATAGTAGCAGCGGCTATACAGGAGGATGTAGATGTTGTTGCTATGAGTATATTATCTGGAGCTCATAATCATTTGTTTCCAAAGGTAGTAAAACTTTTTAAAGAAGAAGGAGTAGAAGATGTACTTGTTATAGGAGGAGGAGTTATACCAGATGATGATATACCAGGACTAAAAGAAGCTGGTATAGCAGAAGTATTCACACCAGGAACTCCTACTACTAAAACAATAGAATTTATAAAAAATAATTTGAAAAAGTAGAGGATATTAGGTGGTGCTAAATTTGGACTTAATAAATAAATTGCTTCGAGGAGATAAAAGAACTTGTGCAAGAATGATAACAAAAATTGAAAATAATGAAAAAGAAGCAGAAGATATTTTGAAGGGAATATATGAGCATACTGGTAATGCTCATATAATTGGGATAACAGGACCACCAGGTGGAGGAAAAAGTACTTTAACGTATAGATTGAGTAAGGAATTAAGTAATCAGGGCAAAAAAGTGGGGATTATTGCAATTGACCCCACTAGTCCCTTCACAGGAGGGTCTATACTTGGAGATAGAATAAGAATGAATAAATTGGCAACTGATCCTAATGTATTTATAAGAAGTATGGGTACTAGAGGACATTTGGGAGGATTATCAAAAGCAACCCATGGAGGAATAAAAGTTTTTGATGCATATGGATGTGATTATATATTTGTAGAAACAGTAGGAGTGGGGCAATCCGAGGTAGATATTGTAAAAACTGCTGATACTGTAGTAATGGTCATGGTACCTGGATTAGGAGATGATATTCAAGCTATTAAGGCGGGAATTATGGAAATAGCAGATATATTTGCTATAAATAAGAGTGATTTGGAAGGTTCTGAAAGAACTACAAGAGAAATAAGAATGATGGTTGAGATGGGAAATGAGGAGAAAAAACCGCCGATTCTTAATGTTATAGCAAATCAAAATGAGGGTATTAGAGAACTTATAGAAGAAATACACAAACATAAAGAATATTTAATTTCAACAGGTAAATTAGAAGAGAAAAGACTTGAAAGGATAAGATCAGAAATAATTACATTAATAGAAGATGAAATTAAATCAAGAATATTTAATGATAAAGATGTATATAAGTTATTAGACAATGTATTAAAAGATGTTTATAATAAAGAATTAGATCCTTATACTGCTAAGGATAAATTATTTAAAGCTATTATCTAAAGGAGGATATTATTATGGTAAAAAAAGTAGATCATATAGGTGTGGCTGTTAAAGATTTAGAAGAAACTATAAAATTTTATACTGATATTTTAGGTATGGATTTACAAGGAACAGAAGTTGTTGAGGAACAGAAGGTTAAAGTTGCATTTTTACCTATAGGCGATAGTGAAATGGAATTGTTAGAGTCTACAGAAAAAGATGGACCTATAGCTAAATTTATTGAGAAAAAAGGTCAAGGTATACAACATATTGCGTATAGGGTAGATGATATAGAGAAGAGTATAGAAGAATTGAAAGCAAAAGGAATAAAAATGATTGATGAAAAGCCAAGATATGGAGCAGGAGGAGCAAAAATAGCTTTCTTACATCCTAAAAGTACTCATGGTGTATTAGTGGAAATTTGTCAAAGAGATTAATTATTATTAATCAGCTAAGAAGGAGGATTAATAGATGTCCAATAACAGAGTAGAAGAATTACGCCAAAAAAAAGCAAGTGTTAAACTTGGAGGCGGAGAGAAAAGTATAGAGAAACAACATTCTAAAGGAAAGATGACAGCAAGGGAAAGAATAGAGCATTTATTAGACGAAGGAAGTTTCATTGAAATAGATACATTTGTGGAACATAGATGTACTAATTTTGGAATGGAAAAGAAAAAGGTTCCCGGGGAGGGCGTTGTTACAGGATATGGTACTGTTGATGGTAGACTAGTATATGTGTTTGCCCAAGACTTTACTGTAATAGGTGGATCTTTAGGAGAGATGCATGCGGCTAAGATTACT
>NZ_WSFU01000031.1 GCF_016820635.1 Anaeromonas gelatinilytica
TATCGTTAATAGTTCACCAGGACTATAGATAACAAAGTCTAAATGAAAGTAGGTCAGTTCTATAAATCAGATACCATCTTTTGATAGAGAAGCCTTTAGTAGTTTAGAACACCACTCCTTTAGGTGTGGGAGCAGTCAGAAAGTAGATGTATAATTTTCAATCTGATATAATGTATAAAAATGTTAAAATTTTAAATTAGATGGAGTTAATATTAATTTAAAGGGTAAATATAGTCGGTAGTGTTTATGAGAAAATAATATTAAGGATACAATAAGGAGGATTAATTTGAGGAATAATTTAATAGATAAACAAAGAAAAAGATTGATAGATTATTTTAAAAGTCATACTACTAATAAAAATAATTTTAAAGTAGGAGTAGAATTTGAACATTTTATTATACATAAGAATACATTAGAAACTGTTACATATGGAGAAAAAAATGGAGTAGCTCATACATTAAAAGAACTAGAGTCTAAAGGATGGAAGGGAGATTATTCAGAGGATAATATACTTGGTCTTTCTAAAGGGGATATTAATATTACATTAGAACCAGGAGCACAATTTGAAGTAAGCATAAACCCAAAGCAAACTATAATAGAATTAGAGAAAATTTATATAGATTTTTTAAAGGAGATAGTTCCCATATTAGAAAAAAAAGAACAATATATGATAAGCATGGGTTATCATCCTGTAAGCAAGATAGAAAATATACCATTTATTCCTAAAGAAAGATATAAATATATGTCTCAGTATTTTAGTGATAAAGGTGAGTATGCTCATAATATGATGAAAGGAACAGCTTCTATACAGATAGCAATAGATTATTCTGATGAAGAAGATTGTAGAAAAAAATTTAGATTGGCAAATCTATTATCACCTATTTTATCTCTTATATTTGATAATAGTCCCATATTTGAAGGGAATATATACCCCAATAATATATTAAGAACGGATATTTGGAATAAATGCGATGATGATAGATCAAAAATTGTACCTAAGTCTTTAGACAATGAATTTAGTTGTAGTGATTATGCAGAATATATATTAAATACACCTCCTATATTAATAATGAAGAACAACGAATTTAATTTTGTAGGAGATAAGTTAGTTAAGGATGTATTTGATCCTGATGAATTTACAGATAAAGAATTAGAACATATTCTTACGATGGTATTTCCTGATGTCAGATTAAAAGGTTTTATTGAAATTAGAATGATGGATGCAGTGCCATATCCATTTAATCTGGCAGGAGTAGCTTTAATAAAAGGGATAATGTATTCTGATAAAAATGTAGATATTCTTTTAGATATGTTTAAAGATTGGGATAATGAAAAGATTGCTATAGTGAAAAGAGAAATAATGGCAAATGGATTCAATAGTTATATTGATGGATTAGATATAAATGAAATAATAGATAAAATACTTAAATTAGCTTTAGAAGGTTTATGTCAAAATGAAAAAGAATATTTAAACCCTATTATAGAGATAGTATCTCAGAGAGAAAATCCTGCTATTCTTATAAAGAAAAATATTTATAAAGGATTAGAGAAAAGTATTAAATGTTGTATATTGAATAATTTATTGTTGGAGGAAGATTAATGAATAGAAAAGAAATAGATGAGATATATGTAGATGTGATATTAGAAAATAAAGATGAATACTATGAAGATTATTTGAAAATAAAAGAAAGAGTAAAAAATTCAAAAGCAACATATAAAGGAGAGCCAGTTCCTTTTCTATATATGCCTAAATTTTATACAGATGAGGATATTGATAATTTTAGAGATTTATCTAGTACTATGAATCGAATATTTAATAAGGTTATAGATAGATTTTTAAATAACGAAGACTATAGATTTAAATTTGGATTTCCAAATTGGTTAAATGAATTGATATTATTGCCCAAGCAATATGACTCTAATTTTCCCATGGCTCGTTTTGATATTTTTTATGATTATGATGGAGAATTTAAATTTTGTGAAATAAATACTGATGGTACTTCGGCAATGAATGAAGAAAGAGAATTATCAAGGATTTTTATGGAATCTAAGGGAGTAGAAAGTTTTAAAAATCATTTTGATTTTAAGCCTTTTGAATTGTTTGAAACTTGGATTGATGAAGTGTTGAATATATATATAGAAAACCATTCTAATTCTAATCCTTCTATAGCTATTGTAGATTTTGTTAGTAAATCATCAATGGATGAATTCGTTGAATTTAGAGATAGGTTTAGAAGAAGAGGATTATGGTGTGAGATAATTAGTCCAGATGAATTGGAGTGTAAAGAGGGATATATATATTATAAAGATGAAAAAATAGATATAGTATATAGACGGTTAGTGACTAAGGATTTAATGGATAATAAGTATAAAGTAGAAAGTTTTATAGAGGGAATAAAGGCAGGGAATACTACTATTATAGGGCCTATAAAATCTCAAATTATTCATAATAAAATAATATTTAAGATATTACATGATGAAGATACTCTTAAATTTCTGGATGAAGTAGAAAGAGATTTTATAAAGAAACATATACCTTATACTAAAGAATTAATTTTAGAAACCTTAGATTTAGAAGATATTATAAAAAATAAAAATAATTATATAATTAAGCCTATGGATTTATATGCATCTAAGGGAGTATATGCAGGTAAGGAATATTCTAAAGAAGATTGGGAAACACATATAAGAGAGTGTAATAATAGTAATTACTTAATTCAAGAATATTTTGATCCCCCTGAGACAGATATGATAGATTTTGATGAAGATAATATTATAAAATCTTTTAAAAATATAACAGGATTATATATTTATAATGAGAATTTTTACGGAGTATATTCAAGGGTAGGTAAGAATGCAATAATATCTGGTATTCATGATGGATATACATTACCTACATTTAATATAAGAAAGTAGGGATAAAATGTCGAGACATAAAATAGTTTTGATTCATGGCTATTTTAAGACTTTTAGAGATATGAGAACATTGAAAATGAATTTAAAAGATTTAGGTTATGATCCAATATGTGTAGATTTACCATTAACTTTTTCAGAGATCGATAAGGGATCATTAAAATTTAGTAAATTAATGAAAAAAATGATAGAAAGATTAGATAATAATGAAAAGATAAGTATGGTAGGGCATAGTACAGGAGGATTGATAATAAGAAGATTTCTTTTGGAAAATTCTCAATACATTAACTATATAGACAAGTGTATTTTTATATGTACACCTAATAATGGTAGTGAATTAGCAGATATGATTAATAATTATTTTAAAATTTTACCTAGAATATTTTGTACTATAAGGTCTTTAGTTTCTGATAGTGTATCTAAGATTGATTCTATATCTAAAAAAAATATAAAAATAGGTGCAATTGCTGGAAATAAGTCAAATCTTATAACTGGAAGACTTTTATCAGATGAAAATGATGGTAGAGTTACAATTGCATCAGTAGAACATGAAGATTTAGATGATTTTATTATTTTGCCATATAATCATGCAGAAATTCATTATAAAAAAAAGACAGCAAAGCTTATACATAATTTTATTCAGAAGGGAAAATTTAAATAAAAAATTTATCTTAGGAGATAATAATCCTGAGGTGATAACTTAATGAATAAAAAAATATTAATTTATTTTATATTAGCTTTAATAATATTGTCTTCCTGTGGTAATAAAGAGGAAAAACCTAATGCAAATAATGATAAGGAAAAGGTACCAGAAGAATTAGGGAAAATGCAAGAAAATAGTAAAACTATAATAGAAGATATCGAAGGAATAATGAAGAAAACTGAAGAACCTATATTTGTAGAAACAAAGAAAGAAGAGAAAAAAGAAGGTCAAGAAGACCAAAGTGAAGGATCCGAAAGTGAAGGTCAAGGTGGGGGCCAAGAAGAAAGCGGAGGAGGACAACAGCAAGGACAACAGCAACCTCCAGAACCAACAGAAGAAAAAAGTTATGAAGAAAAGAAAAAAGAAGAGAATATAAAAAAACAAGAAGAAATAGAAAAAATGTGGATGAAATTAGAACTTATAGTGTCAGGAGTACATACTAGTTGGAATAATTATAAGATATCAGCAATGGAGGGAGGAGTAAATACAAAATCTTTAGAAGCAACCGATAAAGCTTTAAACAATTTAACTATAAATGTAGGAAATAAAGAAATAATGACATCATTAAAAGAAATCAATAAATTAATATTTTCATTGGCAAATTTTTTTGATATATACAAGGGACATATTGATGGAGATTTAAATAGACTTTATTATACTGCTAGTGAAGTTTATATTCAATCTTTAGAGGAGAGTTGGGATAAGGCACAAAAGGTGGCTTCTGAATATGAAGAGTATTTTTCAATGTTAAGACAAAAGATAGATTTAGAAAAAAAAGATGAAAAATATTTAAACAAACTAGAAGTATCTATGAAAGATCTTATAGATTCTCTTCAATATCAAGATCCTAATTTAGTAAAAATAAAAAGAGAGGTAGTATTACAAAATATAGAAAAATTAAATGAAGTAGCAAAATAGAATAGGGCTAAGCCTTATTCTTTTCAATATAAAAAGGGGCGATGATATGAAAGATTGTAAATTAATCATAGAATCTCAAAGAAAAATGTTTCATACAGGAATAACCAAAGATATATCCTTTAGATTAGATATGTTGGGACAATTAAAGGATTCTATAGAAAGGTATGAAAAAGATATAATAGATGCCTTATACAAAGATTTTAAGAAATCAGCTTTTGAAACCTATGAGACAGAAATAGGTGTTACATTACAGGAGATAAATTATTTTATAGAAAATTTGGAGAAATGGACTAAACCTAAAAATGTAAAGACTCCTATATTTCATTTTCCAGCTAAAAGTAAAATATACAAGGAACCCTATGGAGTAGTATTTATAATAGCTCCATGGAATTATCCATTTCAGCTTACACTATCTCCTCTTATAGGAGCTATAGCAGCAGGAAATTGTGGAATAATCACTGTATCTCAAAAAGTATCTAATATTTCGGAAGTATTAAATAAAATAATTCTTGAAAGTTTTAATGAAGATTACATAAAATTTATTCCTGGAGGCAGTTCTATATCTAAGGAGATTTTAAATGAGAAGTTAGATTATATATTCTTCACTGGAAGTACATCTGTAGGTAAGAGTATAATGAAGATAGCCAGTGAAAATCTTACTCCTATAACATTAGAATTAGGGGGAAAAAGCCCAACAATAGTAGATATAGATGTGGATATACCTTTGGCAGCAAAACGTATTATATGGGGGAAATTTATAAATGCTGGACAAACCTGTATAGCTCCTGATTATATATTGGTTCAAAGGGATATAAAGGATGAATTAATAAATGAAATGAAAAAATATATAGTAGAATTTTATGGACAAAATCCTAAAGAAAGTGAAGATTACCCTAGAATAATAAATAAAGATCAATATGATAGACTATCAAAATTATTACTTAATGGTAATATACTTCATGGAGGAAGAACAGATGAAGGAGAGTTATACATAGAACCTACTTTAATAGATAATATTACTTGGGAAGATGAAATAATGAAAGAAGAAATATTTGGTCCTATACTTCCAATATTAGAATATGAAAATATATATGATGTGATAGAAACAGTAAATACTTACCCAAAACCTTTGGCATTATATTTATTCACTGATAATGAGGATACAGAAGAAAAGATTATAGAAAATATATCTTATGGAGGAGGATGTATAAACGATACAATTCTTCATTTATCTTCACCTTATTTACCTTTTGGTGGTGTAGGGAATAGCGGAATGGGAAGGTATCATGGTAAGGAAAGTTTTAATACATTTACCCACGAAAAAAGTGTATTTAAAAATTCTAAGATTTTAGATTTGAAATTCAGATATCCTCCATATACTAAATCAGAATTAAATTTAATAAGGAAATTTTTGAAGTAAATTATGCTAACTTTTAGATTAGTTAATATTTCTATAAGTGGGGGGTAGTTCACTTCTAGTATATCCTAATAGCGTATGGTATAATTGATGTAGGTGGTAATCTGAAAAATAAAGTTAATTGAGGATATTTATAATATGTGGAAAGGGGAAGTTAATTGTGAAAAAGAAATTAATAAATAATCCGGATAATGCTGTTACTGAAATGGTAGAAGGCATTATAATGGCAAACCCTGATAAATTAAAAAAATTAGAGGGTTTCAACATTTTAGTAAGGAAAGATGCTCCTAATAAAAAGGTTGGACTTGTAAGTGGCGGTGGAAGTGGTCACGAGCCTTCTCATGCAGGATATGTAGGTCGAGGAATGTTGGATGCTGCTGTAGTAGGTGATGTTTTTACTTCTCCAACACCTGATGCTGTTTTTGAAGCTATTAAAGCTGTTGATGGTGGTGAAGGAGTATTACTTATTATTAAAAATTATACTGGGGATGTTATGAATTTTGAGATGGCTGAAGAAATGGCTCAGGCTGAAGGGATTAAAGTTGACCATGTTGTAGTAAATGATGATGTAGCTGTTGAAGATAGTCTTTATACTACGGGGAGACGAGGAGTAGCGGGAACTGTTTTTGTTCATAAGATTGCTGGTGCTGTTGCTGAAAGAGGCGGAAGTCTTGAAGAAGTTAAAAAAGCTGCAGAAAAAGTAATTGCCAATGTTAGAACTAAAGGGATGGCCTTATATCCTTGTAGAGTTCCTTCTGCAGATAAATCAACCTTTACACTTGCAGAAGACGAGATCGAATTAGGCATTGGAATTCATGGAGAACCTGGCACAAAAAGAACAAGTATTATGTCTGCGGACGAAATTGTTGGCGACCTAACTAATAGTGTTCTGGATGATCTACCCTTTAAGGCTGGAGATGACGTAGTATTGATGATTAATAGTATGGCGGCAACTCCTTTAATGGAACTCTTTATTGCTAATAAAAGGGTTAATGAAATACTCGAAGATAAAGGTATAAAGATTCATAAAACATTTATAGGAGAATTCATGACTTCCTTGGAAATGACTGGATTTTCAATAACTCTTTTGAAATTAGATAATGAATTAAAGGAATTATTAAAATATCCAACTGAGATTAACTTATTAAGATAATTTAATGATTTCCAATCTACATATACTAGCCAATACCTAGTATATGCAGATAATAATAAATAGGGTACTCAAGGAGGAAGTTAGTTTATGACAACGGAAATAATGACTATTTTTGATAAAGTTTCTGATGAGGTAATTACCAATAAAGAATATTTAACTGATTTAGATTCCTCTATTGGTGATGGAGACCATGGTATTAATATGGCTAGAGGATTTAGCAAAGTTAAGGAAAAAATAGCTGAGACTACTTTTGAAGGTAATAGTCAATTCTTAAAAACTATTGCCATGACGTTGATTTCCACTGTAGGTGGTGCCTCAGGGCCACTCTATGGTACTGCTTTTTTAAATGCAAGTAAGGTCGTTTCAGATGATAATATTTCTTATGATAATTTAATCCAAGTTGGGGAATCCATAATTGAAGGTATTAAGAAAAGAGGTAAGGCTGAACTTGGAGAAAAAACGATGTTAGATACAATTATCCCAGCTGTCAATTCGTTAAAAGAGAGTAAGAGTAAAGGTATTAATTTGAAACCTGCCTTAAAAAACTGTTTGAAGGCAGCTGAAGAGGGTATGAAAGCTACTATACCTATAATTGCAACGAAGGGAAGAGCAAGTTATTTGGGTGAAAGAAGTAAAGGACACCAGGATCCAGGTGCTACTTCTAGTTATATAGTAATCAAAACAATAATTGACGAAATTCTTTAGAATTGGAGAGGTGTTTTTATGGTAGGAATATTAATAGTTTCACATAGCCCTGAAATAGCCAGAGGTACAAAAAAATTAGCTGAACAGATGATACAAGAGCCTATTCCCCTGAAAGCAGTAGGTGGAACTGATGATGGGCGGTTAGGAACTAATGCTAATCTAATATATGAAGCTTTGGATAAGATGGAAAAAGAAGATGGTATAATTATTCTAACCGATCTGGGGAGCGCTAATATGAATGTACAGCTGGCTTTGGAATGGTTTTCTGAAAAGGAACGGGAAAAATTTAAAATAGCAAATGCTCCTCTAGTTGAAGGTGCTGTTTTAGGGGTAGTAGAATCAAGTCTAGAACATAATTTGGAAGAAGTATTACAAGTGATTGAATCTGAGGATATATTAATAAAAAATAATAGTTAATATATGGAATGATATAAAAATGGGTTTTGCTAATAGCAGAGCCCAAAGCTGTATTCAGAGGATTATAAGAGATATGTAATCTAATAATCAATTACTTTCTAAATACTAAATCAGGATTAAATCTAATAAGGAAATTTTTGAAGTAAATTATAATAGTTTTTTAAGGTAAATGGATAAATGACAAATTAAGATGCATGAATGACATTTAATGTCGTTTATGTATCCATATTTGTCGTTTGTCCATTTTTATTGAAAGTGAATTTAGAAATATTGTAAGTTTGTGTTAAATATAAGTATTATTCTTATAATTTCGACAATAAAAACTGTAAAGAATATAAAGAAGAATTAACAGATTCATGGGAATATTTATAAAGATTGTGAGAAAGAAAAAGATGCTCTATATGCTTTTGGTAAGGCATATGAAATGAATTGTAAAAATTGAATTTAATATTAATATTTTCAAGATTTTTTAATGTTTTTATTTCTTAATTATGTTTAATATTCTATTTTTGGTTTTTGAAACATTTCTTAAGTTAGAGATTTTGAAGGGTTTCATGTTAAGTAAATAGTGGAGATAATAAAATTTATAGCATGAATCAATTAATTGATTCATGCTATATTTATGCAATTGATTTCGATAGATAATAGTCTTTTAAAACTAAAAATTTAACTTCTTTTGCATATGTGAAATAGAGTGTATGAGACAATAATTTTAATTTTCTGTTTGAGTGATAAATTCTAATTTACTATCTAACTGTATGTTTACCAATTATAAATCTAAATTACTAGTTATTTGTGGTGTTTTTTTATATTTCAATAACTTGTTTAAGAATTGAAATATAAATTTTTAGTATCACTTCTTCGTTTATTTTATCTTGTTAAATAAAGTATAGATATACCTTATATTAATTTAAATAATACAAGGTTACATTATTATTGTATTATTACATAATTACAATATAGTTAGTTGCTAATTAGATATTTTTTAATTAAGTTAAAAAATATTATTTACTTATTAATGGAAGAATGATATACTAATATCAAACGATGTTACATATAAAAAAATAATTACTTATAAAATATTCGCAATATTCTTACTAAGATTCATTGGTAAATTTAAATCTTGAATTGAAAAATGTGATTTTTAACTTATTAGCATTCACTTTTGAAAACTACCTTGTTGTTGATTTAGACAAAGGGATGAAGCACCTGTAGTAGGCAGTTTTTGACAACTAAGTCAGGAAGCATGCTTTAAAGGCAATAACCACAAGGCTTTGCAAGGAGAAAAAGAATTTTCCTTCGCTAATTATTTTATAAATATATTTTAGCATTAGGATATCTTAATTTAAAATTGTATTTAAAAATAAAAAAATAACATGAATAGAGTACTTGAAAAAGTAGTCCTAAACATATTATACGAGCATGACGGGACTCACATATAGATTAAGTTGGACGAAGGAAGTTTGGGACTTTAATCCTGTTAGAAAGAGGTTCTACTACTATATAAAGTGAAAAAAGCCATTGCTTATAAGAATATACAAGTGCTACTTTTATTAAGTGAGGATTAAAATAGATGTTTCAGATAGAATTTAAAATATTTGATAAAATAATCTATTTAAAAATATAAAAAATTAATCATAAGTATTGAAAAATACTACTTGATTTAAAGAGGAGTAAATTTAGTGGAATTCATAGTAGATAAAGAATCGAATCAGGAATAGGAGTTGATGTGGTTTCTTTTTATAATGATAATACTAATTGTGGTACATGCTCATGTACTCTTCTATGTATAATGTAGATATGAGCTAAACAAATATTAATATTCAATATATTATAGATAGAATATTAGTATTTAATAGATTTTTTAAAAATTTTAGGAATAAATTGATTATTAAAAAGATTATAGTGCATATAAACATATGTTATTTTATGTAGTAAAATTTTAAGTAATATTATATATTTATGAAATAAGTAAATAGTTATTTTGTAAATATTCATAATATTCTTATTAAATTTAAATTAAAGGGGGTGAATGTAATGGAATTAATAGTAGGTAAAGAACCAGGGATAGGAACTGATGTGATTGCTCCTTGTAATGACAATACTAATTGTGGTGCATACTGTCGTACTGCGACATGTAGTATTTTTTGTATAGTACAGCATTAATTAAAGAAAATAATATTGCAAAAGAAATTAATTTCTTTTGCAATATTATTTATAAGGATAAAATTATAGAAATTTATTAAATATAATATGGGGGGATAATATGAAGTTAAAAAAATCAAGATATAATATTTTAATAGATGAATTACCACGTGGAGAAAAGTTAATTTATAATAGTTTTAATGGTTCTTTTTGTAAAATGAATAAAGAGGCTCAAGCTAAATATCATAATGTGCAGAAGAAAGAAGAATTTAATATAGATGAATGTGATGATTCAGATATAATTATGATGTTAGAACAAGGATTTTTAATAGAAGAAGATATAGATGAATTAGCCTTACTTAAAGTTAGAAGATATGATGCTAAATTTGATAATAATGTTTTGTCTCTAACTATTGCTCCTACTTTGAATTGTAATATGGATTGTCCATATTGTATTGAAGATAAAAAGGATTTAGTAATAAACGATATAACTAAAAATAATATTCTTAAATTTGTAAAAGAAAGAATTGATTATTTGAAACATCTTAGTATAACATGGTATGGTGGGGAACCATTATTGCAGAAGAAAACTATAAAAGAGTTGAGTAATAAGCTTATTAAGTTATGTGGAGAAAAAGAAGTTACATATTCAGCTGATATTATAACTAATGGAGTTTTGTTGGATAAAGAAACAGCTATGACATTGAAAAATGATTGTAAGGTAAATATGGCGCAGATTACAATTGATGGACTTAAAGAAACACACAATAAAAGAAGACATTTAAAAAATAATGGAGATAGTTTTGAAATTATAATTAATAATATAGATAAAATAAAAGATTTTTTATCTATAAATATAAGAGTAAATATAGATAAAAATAATGTTATAGAGGGTAAAAATTTGATTGATTTTTTTATTAATAAAAAAGGGTGGAAAGATAAAAATATAAATTTTTATTTCGCACCTGTACATGATATTTCAGAGGTTTGTACTTCTCATGCATCTACATGTTATACATTTCAAGAGTTTGCTGAAATAAATAAAGAATTATTATTAATTCAATATAAAATGCTACCCGTAGGATCATTTAATATTAATATACCAAAGCCTGTATCATTACCATGTGGAGCTGTGAGAAAAAATAATTATCTTATAGATCCTAGAGGTGATTTGTTTAAATGTTGGAATCAAATTGGAATGAGACAATATAGCGTAGGAAATGTAAATGATAAAGTAAGATTTAATAATGAGCATAATAGTTGGTTGCTTAGTGAATATGGTGACAAATGTATAAAGTGTAAAAATTTACCCATATGTCAAGGGGGATGTCCTTATAATAAAAGACTAAATAATGGGGATTCTGTGTGTCAACATACTATGGTTAATTATAAAGAAATAATTAAAGAATTTTATTATGAAATGACTAAAGGTAATGTGAGGATAGGATAAAATGGAATTGATTAATAAATATTTACCTTTGATAAAAAAAAATATGCCCAAAATATCTAAATGGTTTATCATTAGTATATTAAGTGTAATTTTTTCAATAGTATTACCATATATAGTTGGCAAATATTTAGATGTTATAGTTGAAAAGAGAACAACAGATATATATTTATACACTTTAAGTTTTTTAATAGTAGCAATAATTTCAGTAATCTTAATGTATATTGAAAATATGATATATGTAAAACTTTCAAATATAATCATATATCAATTAAAACTGAAAGTTTTTTCAAATATATATGAAATACCAATAAATAATTTGAATCAGTTTGAACCATCATATATTACTAGAAAAGTTGATATGGATAGTAATACTTTAGTAAATTTTATTTTTCATTTTTTTAGCTCTGTTTTTATAAATATATTTAAGCTTTTTATTATAATAGGGATTATATATAAAATAAACTCAAAAATACTTTTTATTATATTAATAACATTACCTATTTATATTTTAATATATTATTTATTTAAAAAACCATTATATGAAAAAGGATATTTATTTAGAGAAAAAAATAATGAGTTTTTCTCTACACAAAATGAGCAAATGAAATTAATGAAAACACTTAAAATGAATTGTATTTATAAATATTTTAAAGATAGACTTGATAAAAAATTCCATGAATTTTTTTTAACTTTAGTAGGATATTACAAAACTAATACTATTTATAGTAGCATTAGTTCCTTAGCTAAAAATTTTTCTTTAGTATTATTACTATTTTATGGGGGATTTGAAATAATCAAAGGAAGATTAAGTATAGGAGAATTTACTATAATAAATAATTATTATGGTTCATTAATAGGTATAGTTTTAACTTGGTTAGAATTTGGAAAAACATATCAAGAAGCAAAAGTGGCTGATTCAAGAATATCCTATTATTTTAATGAAAAAAAAGATGTTAATGGAAATATTAAATTAAATGAAATTAATTCTATTGTAATAAAAGATATTAAAGTAGGATATGATGATAAAAATTTTTTATTTGAAATACCATATTATGAATTTAAAAAAGGTAAAATATATAATATAGTAGGCGATAATGGAACAGGAAAAAGTACTTTTATTGATATAATAATAGGATTAAATCAAAGATATCAAGGGGAAATATTATTTAATAATATTAAAATCAAGCAATTAGATATGTATTACATTAGAAAGAAAAAATTAGGTATAGTGGACCAGTTCCCTGTTATCTTCAAAGATACAATAGAAAAGAATATAGTATTTGATGAGATATCATATATAAGTAGAATTAAAGATTTTAGTAAAGATATTCTAGATTCTTTTTTTATAGAGAAACATTTGAATTACACTAATAAAAGTTCTAATAAAGAATTAGTTAATATGTCTGGAGGAGAAAAACAAAAATTAGGAATTATAAGAGCGATGATAAAAAGACCTGGTATTTTAATTTTGGATGAGCCAACTGCTTCTTTAGATGAACAAAGCATATTAAGGATTAAAAAATATCTTAATCAAATAAAAAAAGATAAAATAATTATTATTGTTTCTCATGATAGATCTATACAAGTTATAAGTGATGAAATAATAGATTTTAATTATTATTGTTTATCAATTACATCAAATAATATTGATTAAATTTTAAAATTATAGTACCTTAAATATATATAATTAGAATTATATATATTTGAGGAAATTGTGTAATTAATATTTTTAAAGTAGAAAAAAATTATTATAGAGCGATAGCTTATTAAAAATGAGTTTTAAATTTAATATTCAACTTTAGATATTTGTAAATACCTCCTAGTTTTAAAAAATTATATAAGAATCTATTTCTGTCAAATTAATAGATACATAGTCACCATCTGTAATATTCATTTTTTTAGCATAAATAACTATTTCATGGAAAAGTACTTTAAGTTCATCTATTTGAGTTAGTTTGTCTATAAATCTACTAAAAGTAGATTCTGAAGATACTTTTTCAAGTACTTCGAAACTACAGCAATATCTTAGAGCTAGATTTTGTTTGAGATTAAGAACTGATTATTTAACAGTTTGCATTTTTTCAATTTATATAGCAATTAGAGCATATATTAATGTTGTTGATTCATAGCCTTTCGAACTTTTTGAATCGCTGGATTTTCTTAGTTTATTAGCTAATTTTAAAATATCAATTTGGGATAAGATAATTTCAAGTTTAGTTTCTTGTTGAAATTCTATAATTTTTCCAAAGAAAATTAAATTTATTTGTAAAATATACACATTAAGAGGTTTAACTCCATTAGGGTATTGAAGTTCTCTACTTAATATATTGGATAAATTGGGATAGAGCCCATTTTTGTTTTTGATAAAATTTAGGAAAATCAACGATTTTAAAATATGAAATTTACTCATTTAATTTTTTATGTTTAATATAAGTAAGAATTTATTTTATATAATAAGTATAACTTTTAAGGAAAGAGATGTAATTATGGAATTAATAGTTAGGTAAAGAAATGAGAATAGGAATCGATGTAGTTGCTTTATGCAATGATAATACTAATTATTGTATTCCTCTTGTTACTTGTCCTATTTATATTTATGTTTAGCATAAATCATAGGATTTAATGTGTATAAAAAATTTTAATAAATAATAGTAAATTTGGATAAGAATCAAAATATTTATATTGTTTTAATGATTTTGTATAGCTAAACTAATAGAAATGACTAGTAAATTAGGATATTATAAAATAGTATTCTAGTTTACTAGCTTTTATGATATTGTTAAAAAATATAAATAGATATAGAAAATGTATAGTGTAATTAGAAATTATACTATATACTCTCAGATAAATTAGTATATTCATATAGGTAGTTATAGAATAAAAAACTATTAAGATGTGGATAACTTTTTATTTCAAGAAAACAAAAACGGCATGAATAAGAGGTTTATAAAAATAAATGATAAATAAGATGAAATTAAGACTAAATAGATAGTTATTAACACATTTACAGATAAAGTAGAGAAGAATATTTATAATTAGTGAATTGCAAAATGTAATTTTGAACTTATTCTACAGAAAATCACTTAAAAATCCAATAGGATACAGAGTTATACACAAAAATGGGCATAAGAAAAAAAGGTTCAACTAACCTTAAAATTAAATATTAAGTTTTATGCTATTAAAGATTTTATAGCTAAAGGACTTGAATGTGTCTATTGAGTTTTGTATAAAAGTATAAAAGCTAGTATTTCAGAAATGCAAACTAATAATATATCCGGTTTTAATGAAATAGTATTTTAAAGTTTTGAAGATTTAATTTGCATAAAGTTTTTAATTTGAGATATAGATTTTTCAATTATAGTTCTTATTTTAAATAAATATTTCTACTTTAAACTATTTCTTAGAATGAAAGAATTATATCTGTAATTGTTATGAACTGTAAGTTGCTTGATCCTACTACATTTGAAATTAGTGCAAGGATTATCACAGGTCAGTAAATATGTTGCTTTATTATTTACTATGTTTTTTTAGCTTTGGGACAGCAATATTTTATTCTATCATCATTCTCTTTTTTCTAGTTATGCCATCATAGATCATAGGTAATGACCTATCAAGGGGACAAAGGGGAGTTCCATCTAGAAAATTGAAATTTATAAGTGATTTTAACAAAACTATAAAAATCACGCATTTTAGAAGAAATATTTAATAAGCTAATCAAAAGATTAATATTAGGTATAGATAAAATATTTTTAAGAATAAAAGCTAAAAGAATAGATTCTAGAAAATATTTTCTGTTTTTACCAAAGTGAGAATAATACTGTTTATAAAAAGAATCAGGAATGAATTTACTAATATCGATGAATTCATTTAATAGAGAAAATAAATTAGCTTGATTTTGATTATAAAACTTATCAAAGTCAGTAGAAATATCAGAAGAATTTATTTATTTAGCTGAAATTGGCATAAGTTTCTCCTTTCATTTTTGATTTATGTTATACACAGCTGGTTA
>NZ_WSFU01000099.1 GCF_016820635.1 Anaeromonas gelatinilytica
TTAGTTTTTCTATATTCATTCATATATACATTGTATTAGTTATACTGATAAACCGCAATAACTATTTAAAAAATATCCCTTTCATCTCACATCTGAAGAAGTGGGCTTTCTTGCTCATAAGTTCTGTAAAATTCGGAAAATAGATAATATCAAATAAAGGAAATAATGGAGAATCAGCTAAGTATTATATAAGCGGAAATGGTTTTGTAGTTTGGAGAAGAATTATAAAAGTTATATAGAATTGACAGAATTATAAAACTAATATATACTCATTGTATACCACGTATACAATATATATAATTATTAAAATTCAAAAAATAATATGAAAAGAGGGAGAAGCATGAATGATTTTTCACTAGAAGGAAAGGTAGCGATAGTTACTGGTTGTAGAACAGGTCTTGGCCAAGGAGTAGCATTGGCTTTTGCCGAAGCTGGAGCGGATATAGTAGGTGTAGGCTCTACTATTCTAGATGAAACTAAAAACCTTGTAGAAAAGATGGGAAGAAAATTCGTAGGGGTTCAAGCAGATTTAAAGAAAATGGACTCCATTCCAAAGGTTATTGATGCTGCCATTACTAATTTTGGAAAGATAGATATTTTAGTTAACAACGCAGGAATTATTAGACGAGAAGATGCTATTGACTTTTCAGAGAAAGATTGGGACGATGTTATGGACATCAATATCAAAATAGTGTTTTTTCTTAGTCAAGCTGTGGCAAGAGAGTTTATTGACAAAAAAACTGGAGGTAAGATTATAAATATTGCATCTATGCTTTCTTTTCAAGGAGGTATAAGAGTTCCTTCTTATACTGCTAGTAAATCAGGTGTTAAAGGAATTACTATGTCTATGGCAAATGAGTGGGCTAAATATAATATTAATGTAAATGCAATAGCTCCAGGCTATATGGCTACTGATAATACAACTCCTCTTAGAGCAGATAAAGAGAGAAGCACAGAAATATTAGCTAGGATACCTGCAAATAGATGGGGAACACCTGAAGATTTAGGAGGAACAGCAGTATTTTTAGCGTCTAAAGCTTCGGATTATGTTAATGGATTTACTATTGCAGTTGATGGTGGTTGGCTTGCAAGATAGTAATTAAAATAAGGAGGGTATTAAATGAATTTAGAAACGAGATATGCAAATCATCCAGGAGATTCAAAATATTATACAACGGAAGAATTAAGACAACATTATTTAATTGAGGAATTATTTATAGAAGATGAAGTAAATTTAGTATATTCTCACATTGACAGAATTATTGCTGGAGGGATTATGCCAGTCGAAAAGGAAGTGACACTAAGTGCTGGTAAAGAGTTAGGTGTCAGCTATTTCTTTCAAAGAAGAGAAGCCGGTATAATAAATATCGGGGGTAAAGGAAAAGTAATCTTAGATGGCAAAGAGCTTATTTTAAATAATGGTGATGGATTATATATTGGAAAAGGGTCAAAGGATGTTGTATTTGAATCAATAGACACTGATAATCCACCAAAGTTTTATTTTAATAGTAGTCCAGCCCATAAATCTTATTCTAGTAGGATAATTACCCTAGAGCAAGCGAGAAAATTAGAATTAGGTGAAAAAGAGAATCTTAATGTAAGAACAATAAATCAATATATTCATCCAGAGGTATGTGAGAGTTGCCAGCTAGTCATGGGAATGACCATTCTAGCACCAGGAAGTGTGTGGAATACAATGCCTTGTCATACCCATGAACGTCGCATGGAAGTTTATATGTATTTTAATATGGATGAGGATTCAAGGGTATTCCATCTGATGGGTCAGCCGGAAGAAACAAGACATGTTGTTATGGCTAATGAACAAGCAATTATTTCTCCTAGCTGGTCAATCCATAGTGGGGTAGGAACAAGTAACTATACTTTTATTTGGGGTATGTGTGGCGAAAATATAGAGTTTGATGATATGGACCATGTGGCAATTAAAGATTTAAAATAGTAAAATATAGTTTTACTATAAGGAGATTGAAATATGACAGATTATAATACTTATAAAGTGAATACAATTGCGGAAGATGTATATAGGAGTTTAAAGAAAGATATACTTAATTTAATAATAAAACCAGGACAAATTATAACAGAACAATATATATGTGAAAAATATAATATATCTAGAACCCCTAGCAGAGATGTACTTAAGAGACTTAAAAATGCTGGACTAGTATTTACCATTCCATATAAAGCTAATTATGTAACTCTGCTTAATATGGATAATATACGTCAGTTTATCTATATGAGAATAGCAATAGAAACAAAAATTATTAAAGATGTAATTGAGAATCTTGATGAGGAATTAATTTTAGAGCTTGATAATAATCTGAAATTGCAAGAGAATCTACTAAAATCAGATTTTACTGCAGAGGAATTTTATAAAATAGATGCTGAATTTCATAAAATATTGTTTGAGGCTAATAAGAAACTAATTATTTGGGAACAAATTCAGAAGTTACAAGTACATTATACAAGATTTAGGATGTTGGATATTGTTGCAATTAAAAACTTTCAAGCCATTTATGAGGACCATAAAAAATTAGTTGAAATTATTAAAAATAGAAAGATCGATGAAGTAGATGTTCTGGTTAGAGAGCATTTAAATAGTGGAATTAAAAGACTTGGAGATAAAATCTATACTGAGTTTTCACATTACTTTATAACTGAGAAGGAATCTGATGAATAAGCATTAAAATTCTAGTTACTCTTGAAGAGTAACTAGAATTTTTCAATATTTAAAGAAATTGTTTCATCTATTGAAATAATGATATATATGAAATATGATAAAGATAGTAGTGAATATTCTGAAAGCTACAAAAATAGGAGGGATATTAGTGCGTGTATCTTATGACAAACTTAAAAGTGAAGTAAAAAGAGTTCTTATAAGTAGAGGCTTTGAAGCGGAAGGTGCCGAGATAGGAGCCTCTATAATAGCAGATAATAGCCGGGATGGAGTGTATTCCCACGGCTTGAATAGGTTTCCTGTTATTGTAAAATTCATGGATGAAGGTAGAATTAAACTCAATAGATATCCAGTGAAGTTGAATAGTGCTGGAGCCCTTGAACAATGGGATGGCAAGCTAGGTTTTGGTCCGACAAATGCATCTATTGCCATGGATAGAGCTGTTGAATTGGCAGGAAAATATGGGATAGGATGTGTGGCTCTTAAAAATACTAATCACTGGCTTCGTGGAGGCACTTATGGATTGAAGGCTGCTAATGTAGGGTGTATAGGGATTTGCATGACAAATACATTTCCTAATATGCCACCATGGGGTGGTATCGAAAAACGTATAGGAAATAATCCTTTTATAATAGCTATTCCACAAAAAAATGGAGAACATGTGTTGTTGGATATGGCCCAGTCACAATTTTCTTTTGGAAAACTGCAAACATATTCTCTTGATAATAAAAAATTACCTATTATGGGAGGATATGATAAAAATGGAAATATTACTAATGACCCTGATGAAATATTAGATGACGGTGAAGCTATTCCTACAGGATATTGGAAGGGTTCTGGACTTTCCATAGCTATTGATATGGTAGTTGCAGCATTATCAGTTGGCAAATCCACATATGATATGAGGATGAATAAAGATGATGTAGGAATTTCACAGGTGTTTATTGCAATAAATCCTACAGTCTATGCCGGTGAGGATTATGCTGATGAGTATATAGAAAATATGTCTCAGTATATTAAAACTTCAGCAAGGAAAAAAGGTGTTGCTGATATTCTTTACCCAGGAGAAAGAGCTGCCAGAGAAAGAGGAGAAAATATGAAAGAAGGTATTCCTGTAAATGAGAAAATGTGGGAAACACTAGTGAAGTTATAATTAAGGTAGTTGGATAAAAAGTGTCTACTTAATAAATTACTTTTCAATAGATAATAGGAAAACAATTAGTTAATTAAGTTATTGTTAACGTATGCATAGTGTGATATGATAATATCGAGGTGGTAAGATGAGCGTTACAATAAAAGACATTGCAAAGATCGCAGGGTTTTCTCATACTACAGTTTCAAGAGCATTAAATGATAGCCACTTAATTAGCAAAGAGACAAAGGAAAAAATAAAAACTATTGCTGAAACATTAAATTATACACCTAATTATAATGCTAAGAGTTTAGTCTTAAATAGGTCTTATAACATCGGACTATTTTTTTCAACAATTAATGAAGGTACATCATCTAGCTTTTTTTATGAAGTAGTTAAAGGAGTAAATAGTGTTGTTTGTGGAGAATTTAATCTTATTGTAAGTGGAATCGATGAATATTCTAATCCAAATACAATAAACAAAAAACATTTTGATGGTATTATCATAATGAGCCAAAGCACAAAGGATGACTATTTTATTTATAATATACTAGAAAAAAAGATTCCTATTGTGGTGCTAAATAGAGAAGTACAAGATGTTCAGTTAGTTAATATTCTTTCTGATGATCGAAAAGGTGTTGAAAATGCAGTAGAATATCTTATAAATGAAGGACATAGAAATATTGCCATTATTGAAGGTAAAAAAGGTTTTAAATCTACCCAAGAAAGAAAAAAAGGGTTTATAAAGGCCTTAATAAATAATAATATTTCAATTTATAAAGATTATATAGTCAAAGGAAAATATGATTTAGAAAGTGGATATCAAGGAATGAAACAACTTTTAAATCTTTCGAATATTCCAACGGCAGTATTTTGTTCAAATGATGATATGGCTGTAGGCGCTATAAAGGCTATCGTAGAAGAGGGATTAAATGTGCCAGAAGACATTTCAATTATTGGTTTTGATGATAACGTTTTTGCATCTTACTTATCGCCAGCTCTTACTACCATTAAAAAATCTTTTGAAGAAATTAGCATAAGAGGAGCTAAAAAGCTTCTAAAGCTTATTGAGGATGAAACTTTGGAAAGAGAAAGGATTTATGTTTCTACAGAACTACAAATAAGAGAATCAGTAAAAAGAGTAGGAGGCATAAGTTAATAATGTCGAGGTATATCCTAACTATTAAGATACTAGATAATTTTTTATTCAAAATGCACACGTGAACAAACGAGAAGGAGGTTAAAGGGAATGAAAAAAATTAATGAATGTTTTGAAAAAAAATCCTATCCGGAAAAAGTATTACAATTTGGTGAAGGTAATTTTATACGGGCCTTTGTTGACTGGATGATAGCTGATATGAATAAAACGGATAATTTTAATGGGAGTGTAGTAGTTATACAACCAAGAAAAAATAATAGAGTAAAAATATTGAATGAACAAGATGGATTATTTACCTTATATTTAAATGGAATTAAAAAAGGAGAAGTTATTAGTGAATATTCAGTTGTAGATTCTATAAGTAGAGGAATAAATACCTATAGTAATTATGATGAGTTTTTAAAGATAGCAGAAAATCCAGAATTAAGATTTATTACTTCTAATACAACAGAAGCAGGAATAGTTTATGAAGAAAAAGATAGACTTGAAGATAGACCCCAAAGTAGTTTTCCAGGGAAGTTAACAGCTTTCTTATATCATAGATACCAAACTTTTAATGGGAACGTGGATAAAGGATTTATTTTCTTACCTTGTGAGCTCATAGATACGAATGGTGCAAAGCTTAAAGAAATTATTCTGAAATTAGCAAAGCTCTGGGATTTAGAAGAAAAATTTATAGAATGGATTAATGAAGCAAATACATTCTGTAATACTCTAGTTGATAGGATAGTACCTGGATATCCAAAAGATAAGATAGAAGAGATTACTAAGAAGCTAGGATATAAAGATAAATTAGTAGTAGAAGGAGAACAATTTCACCTTTGGGTAATTCAAGGACCTGAATGGATAAAGGAGGAGTTCCCAGCTGATAAAGCGGGATTAAATGTATTATTTACAGATGATATTACACCTTATAGAACAAGAAAGGTAAGGATATTAAATGGTGTCCATACTTCTATGGTAGCGATTTCCTATTTATATGGAAAGAATACTGTGAGGGAAGCTGTAGAAGATCCAGTAGTTGGTAAGTTTATTCAAGATATAGTTTTTGAGGAAATTATTCCTACGCTAGAACTACCAGAAAAAGAATTAGAGGATTTTGCACAAGATGTTCTAGATAGATTTAAAAATCCATTTATAAAACATTACCTTATGAGTATATCTCTAAACTCTATGTCTAAATTTAAAACAAGAGTTTTACCATCTATTTTACAATATCAAAAGATAAACAATAGATTACCTAAAAGGTTGGTATTTTCTCTTTCTGCATTAATCACATTTTATAAAGGTAAGAGAGATAATGTGAAGATTGATTTACAAGATAGTTCAGATATTCTATCACTATATCAAAATCTATGGGATAACTATGATGGTACCAGAGAAGGACTAGAAAAGGTTGTTGAAAGAGTATTAGGATATGAGAAAAATTGGGAAATGAATTTAAATGATATAGACGGACTTCATAGGCAGACGACAGATTATTTAGAAATGATATTAGAGAAAGGCATGAAAGAAGCAGTACAAAGCTTTCAATAATAATATTGAACTAAATTCAAATTAAGAATTTATTATTAATAATAAAGAGTAAATCAAAGATTAATGAGGAGGATAATAATGAAGAAATTTATGGATGACAATTTTTTATTAGAGAATGAAACGGCTATTAAGCTTTATCACGATTTTGCAAAGGAAATGCCAATTATTGATTATCACTGCCATTTAAATCCTAGGGAGATCGCAGAAGATAAGCGTTATAGAAATATCACTGAAATTTGGCTTGGTGGAGATCATTATAAGTGGAAAGCTATGAGAAGTAATGGTATCGATGAAAAGTATATTACTGGTGATGCTGATGATAAAGATAAATTCTTAAAATGGGCAGAGGCAGTTCCCTATACAATTGGAAATCCGCTATATCATTGGACTCATTTAGAATTACAAAGATATTTTGGTATAGATAAATTATTAAATTCAGAATCAGCGGAGGAAATTTGGGATGAATGTAATGAGTTACTTCAAAAGGAAGAATTTACAGCTCGAAAATTAATTGAGAAATCAAATGTAAAGGTAATTTGTACTACAGATGATCCAATAGATACATTAGGATATCATAAGATAATTGCAGAAGATTCTAATTTTGATGTAAAAGTATTGCCAACTCTTCGACCTGATAAGGCAATAAATATTGATAAAGAGGAATTTACTACTTGGGTTAAGAGGTTAGAAGAAGTAGTTGGAAGAGAAGTACAATCCATTGATGTTTTATTGGAGGCATTAAAAGAACGTATTTTATATTTTGACTCATTAGGCTGTAAAGTGTCTGACCATGCTTTGGATCCAGTTGTATTCGAAAATGCAGATAAGGAAGAAATCAACGATATTTTTACAAAGGCCTTAAATCAAGATGAATTAACAGAGTCAGATATATGTAAATACAAAACATATATATTATTATTCTTAGGAAGAGAATATGCTAAATTAGGATGGGCAATGCAGCTTCACATTGGCACCATACGAAATGTAAATACTAGAATGATGAGAACACTAGGTCCAGATACAGGCTTTGATACTATAGGAGATTATGTTTTTGCGAAGGATTTAGCTAAGTTCCTAGATGCATTAGATACAACAAATGAGTTGCCAAAAACAATTTTATATTGTCTAAATCCAAGGGATAATGAAGTCTTAGCTACTATGATTGGATCTTTCCAAGGAGGCGGAATACCAGGAAAAATACAGTTTGGATCTGGCTGGTGGTTTAATGATCAAAAAGATGGAATGATTCGCCAAATGATCGCTTTATCTAATATGGGATTATTAAGTAGATTTGTAGGTATGCTAACAGATTCTAGAAGTTTTTTATCCTACACAAGACATGAATACTTTAGAAGAATTCTATGTAACTTGTTGGGAGGATGGGTAGAAAATGGCGAAGTTCCAAACGATATAGATTTATTAGGAAAAATGGTTCAGGATATTTGCTACAATAATGCTAATCGTTATTTTGACTTAAATGTACAATAAAATATAAAGGAATTTAAATTTATACTATAGAAAGGAGCAGATATGAAAAAAGTTATTAAGATTCACAATAAAGACAATGTGATGGTTGCACTTACAGATTTAAAAGCTGGAGAGATATTAGAAAGTGATGGAGTGAAAGTACAAATTAGAAGCGATATTCCTAAGGGTCATAAGGTAGCCATTAAGAAAATTAGTAAAGAAGAAGATGTGATTAAATATGGTTTACCTATAGGATATTCACTTCAGAATGTAGAACCAGGAGAACATATTCATGTAAACAACACAAAGACAAAGTTAAGCGGGACGGATGAATATTCTTTTGATCAAAAACTAGTGGATAGAGATATACCCAAAGATGATCGTGTATTCATGGGTTATAGAAGAGAAAATGGTAATGTGGGTATAAGAAATGAACTATGGATTGTTCCTACAGTTGGTTGTGTGAATGGTATTGGACAAATGATTGTAGATACCTTTAAGTCTGAAGTATATATACGATTAATTGATAATATTGAAGTTTATAAGCATAATTATGGATGCTCTCAATTAGGAGAAGATCATGAAAATACAAGGAAAATTTTGGCTGATTTAGTGAAGCACCCTAATTGCGGTGGAGCACTAGTGTTAGGTCTTGGTTGTGAAAACAATCAGGTAGAAGAATTCAAGGAGCTTCTTGGAGATATAGATGAAAATAGAGTGAAGTTTTTAATAACCCAAGAGGTGGAAGATGAGATAGAAGAAGGAGTTCATCTTTTAAGAGAAATATTTGAGGTCATGAAAGAGGATACTCGAGAAGAAGTGCCTTTATCAGAGTTAAAGGTTGGGTTAAAATGTGGAGGTTCTGATGGACTTTCTGGTATTACAGCTAATCCGTTACTAGGGAATTTCTCTGATTATTTAATTGCTCAAGGGGGCACAAGTGTATTAACCGAGGTTCCTGAGATGTTTGGGGCAGAAACCATACTAATGGAAAGAGCAAAGAATGAAGAAGTCTTTGGGAAGATAGTACATTTAATAAATGACTTTAAAGAGTATTTTTTAGCTAATAATCAACCTATATATGAAAACCCATCCCCTGGAAATAAAAAGGGCGGAATTACTACATTGGAGGATAAATCTCTAGGATGCACACAGAAAGCAGGACATTCTAAAGTGGTAGATGTACTAAAATATGGGGAGATATTAACGGAAAAAGGACTTAATCTTCTGAGTGCTCCTGGAAATGATTTAGTGGCTTCAACTGCTTTAGCTGCATCAGGATGCCATATGGTATTATTTACAACAGGAAGAGGGACTCCTTTTGGAACCTTCGTTCCAACTATAAAAATATCTTCTAACTCAGAAATTTATAATAAAAAGAAAAATTGGATAGATTTTAATGCGGGAAGCCTAGCGGAGGATAAATCAATGGAAGAAGTATTGGAAGAATTTATCCCATATATTATTGGAGTTGCTAGTGGTGAACTTGCTAACAATGAAAAAAATGAAATTAGAGAAATTTCGATTTTTAAAAAAGGAGTAACATTATAGAATTAGAATAAAAATTTCTAACAAATTAGATTAATATTCTCCAGAGGGATTGACATCGAAAAATTAGTATGGTAGTATGGTAACATGGTAATATGTGATGTGCAATAGATATAATTATTCTTCTGGGGAAGTGAATAAATGAATTTAGAAATAGAAAAGCAAAAGTATGGAATCACAGTGGGTGATTACGTATATGAGGTTATTAAAAAAAATATTATTAACCTAAACATGGTTCCAGGGAGTCGTGTGAGTGAAAAAGAAATTTCTGATATTTTAAATGTGAGTAGAACGCCAGTTAGAGAGGCATTTATTAAATTGTCTAAAGAAGGCTTACTCTATGTTCGTCCTCAAAGAGGAACCTATATTGACTATATAGACTTAGGAGTTGTTGAAGATGCTAGGTTTATTAGAGAGAGTATAGAAAAGTCTGTACTTAAGTTAGCTATAGAAAAGTTTCCAGAGGAGTTATTAGATGTACTCCAAGAGAACATAAATGCACAAAAAGATCTAATAGATCAAAAGGCATACTATGATTTCCTTATGATGGATGAAGAGTTTCATAAAACTATATTTAAGGGATGCAATAAGGAAAGAGCTTGGTCCTTTATAGAACAAATTAATTCAGAGTATAAGCGGGTTCGTATGCTTACCTTTTTTGCAGATATTAATTGGAAAGATGTCCTTAACCAGCATGTTCAGATTCTAGAGAGTATTAAGAATAAAGATGAGCAAATGGGGCAGGAAGTAATTAGTAATCATATTAATAAGCTGATATTTGAGCAGGTAGAATTGAAGAAAAAGTATCCTGAGTATTTTAAAGAAGATTAAAAAATAAAAATTGTTGTTAAATATGGCATAAAAAGATAAATTGACTAGTAATATACTAGTATCGTATCTTATAGATAAAGATTTGAAATATAAGCTATCAAGCTTTTTAGTTATCTAAATCATTATATTGATGGCTCAATTAAGCCTAGCAAGTACTTTATGAAATAAAAAATAGTTGTACATCACGAAGTAAAGTGCTTTTTTTTCAGCTCTTTAGGAAAACATTTTCTAAGCATAGTAATAGAAAAGATTTTGGGAAATTTCTACAATGTAAGTATAAAGTTTTAAAAATAGGAGGGGACAAAATGAAAAAAAGTTTTAAACTGTTATCATTAAGTCTTGTGTTAGTGTTTATTATGGCGGCATTAGCAGGTTGTGGAATGAAATCACCAGAGCAATCATCAGAAAATGGAGAAAATGATCAAGAAAATTCGTCAGGAACAGAAGCAGAGGTTACACTTGTATATGCAGAGGTTAATCCACTAGATACTATTGCTGGACAGACAGCTACTACATTTAAAGAAAAAGTTGAAGAACTTTCAGATGGAAAGATTGAGATTGATGTTCAGGCAAGTGGTGTTTTAGGTTCAGAAAACGATGTACTTGATACAATGCTTGGTGGAGGTGATACAATTGATATGTCTCGTATATCAGCATTCGCCCTTACAAGTTATGGTGGAGAGAAGTCAAAACTACTTTCTATTCCTTTTACATTTGAAAGTCGTGAGCACTTCTGGAATTTTGCTACATCTGATTTAGCACCTGAATTCCTTTTAGAGCCGCATGAAAATGATGCTGGAATTAGAGGTTTGTTCTATGGGGAAGAAGGTTTCCGTCATTTCTTCACAGTTGATGAAATTGAAGGTATGGAAGACTTAGAAGGTATGAAGTTAAGAGTGTCTAATGACCCTGTTATGAATGGTATGGTAGAAGGACTTGGTGCTTCACCTACAGTTGTATCTTTTGGTGAACTTTACTCTGCATTGCAAACAGGTGTAGTAAATGGTGCTGAACAGCCTATTGCTAATTACAAATCAAATGCATTCCAAGAAGTTGCACCAAACTTAATTCTTGACGGTCATACACTAGGTGCAATCCAAGTAGTTATTACGGATGAAGCTTGGGATGGACTTACAGAAGAACAGCAGAATATACTTACGGAAGCTGGAGAATATGCATCAGAATTTAATAGACAAATTTCTGAAGAATCTGAAAACAAAGTATTAGATGAGTTAAAAGAAGAAGGTATCAATGTTATAGAAGTTGAGGATAAAACACCTTGGAAAGAAGCAGTTAAAGATGTTATCGAGTCTTCTGTAGGCGATGATACTGAGCTTTATGAAAAAATTCTTAACATGAAATAGATTCTAAATAGTATGATTTTAAAGGACGCAGAGGAGAACTAAAAACCTCTGTGTCTACTTTTAAAGGAGGTAAAATATGCCTAGGGTTTTTAATATAATTGATAAGGTTAAACCTGTATATGATGTGGTCTATAAAATTGTACTTTTTTTATGTAAAATACTTTTAATAATAGATATTCTTATTACCGTTATGGCAGTAGCTGGTCGATATATTCCTTTTGTTCCGGATCCAGCCTGGAGTGAGGAAGTTGTCTTAACTTGTATGGCATATATTGCAGTGCTCTCTTCAGCTCTAGCAATTAGAAGAAATGCACATATTCGTATGACAGCATTTGACAGGTATTTACCTAAAAAAGTGGTAAGTGTTCTAGATATTGTTTCAGGTGTTGCTGTTTTATTACTGGCTGTCGTTATGATGGTAGTAGGTTGGAATTATGCAGTAACAATTGGTTCAAGAGGAGCTTATGTGAGCATGCCAAATGTTTCTAGGTTTTGGATGTATTTCCCTATTCCAGTGGCAGGTGTAGCTATGTTCATTTTCCAAATAGAGGATATATATAATCATATTAAAGAAATTTTTGTGCGAGGGGAGGATGTATAATGAGTCCTGAAAGTATGGCAATATTGATTTTGATTGGTAGTTTTTTCTTAATGGTATTTTTAAGATTTCCTATAGCTTATGCAGTAGCACTTTCGGCATTATTTTCTCTTTGGTATCAAGGACTTCCACTTACAACCATTTCTCAGCAGATGGTAAAGGGAATTAGTTCTTTTAGTCTGATGGCGGTACCTTTCTTTATCACAATGGGAGTTCTTATGGGCTCTGGTGGTATTTCAGAAAAACTGATTTCACTAGCCAAGGCTTATGTTGGCTGGATGCGTGGAGGTATGGCGATGGTTAATATCGTTGCATCATACTTTTTTGGAGGTATTTCTGGTTCTGCAGCTGCGGATACTGCATCTCTTGGTAGTATTTTAATTCCTATGATGGTAGATCAAGGATATGATGATGATTTTTCCACAGCAGTTACTATTACTTCATCTTGTGAGGGACTTTTAGTTCCACCAAGTCATAATATGGTAATTTATGCTACTACTGCAGGTGGTCTTTCAGTAGGAAGTCTTTTCCTTGCAGGTTATGTACCAGGAGCAATACTAGCAGTATCTTTGATGATAGGATCTTATATTATTTCTGTTAGAAAAAATTATCCAAAGGGGGATAAATTTAGTTGGATGAATCTATTAAAACAATTTAGTGTTTCCTTTTGGGCTCTTGCATCCGTTTTAATAGTTGTTATAGGTGTAGTGGGTGGTGTTTTTACTGCTACAGAATCAGCAGCTATTGCAGTTATTTACAGTTTACTCGTTAGTGTATTTGTTTATAAAGGTCTTGATTGGAAGGGTGTTTGGAGAGTGCTTGACGATTGTGTGAATACACTTTCTATAGTACTGATTTTGATAGCAACTTCTAGTATTTTTGGATATTTATTGACACGATTACATGTTCCGACCCTAGCGGCAAATGGAATTATTGGTATTACGGATAATCCAATTATTTTAGCATTACTTCTAAATCTTATTTTATTGATTCTTGGTATGATTATGGATATGGCTCCAATTATATTGATTGCTACTCCAATTTTGTTACCAATTGCAACTTCAATTGGCATCCATCCTATTCAGTTTGGGATTATGGTTATCTTGAATTGTGGAATAGGTCTTTTAACACCACCTGTTGGTGCCGTACTATTTATTGGTTCTGCAGTTGGGAAGACACCGATGGAGCGAGTTGTAAAAGCCACATTGCCGTTTTATATATGTATGGTTATTGCCCTTTTACTAGTTACTTTCTTCCCTCAAGTTAGTTTATGGCTTCCAACGTTATTTGGGTAAAGAGAGATATGAAATATAAATTCACTTATCAAACAACAGCTCTTGACCTTTGGAAACTATCTATGTACTATACTTATGGTTCAATAGTAGGTGTATGTAATATTATATTTACTGTTGCTATGATAATTTTAACAGGAAACTTTTGGGGAGATGTAAATATCTTTTTGAAAATACTTTTGATAATGGGAAGTTGTTTATTTACTGTTATTCAACCAATAATCGTATATATGAGAGCAAAAAAACAGATAGCAAAGGTTTCACAGGATATGGAAATAGGTTTTGATGATAATGGAATTCATGTAAAGAGTAAAAATCAAAGTTCAGATTTGAAGTGGAAGAGCATAAAGGGAGCATATAAAAAACCAAGTATGATTGTTATATATTCAACAGCTAAACGTGGTTTCATACTAACAAATAAAGTGTTAGGAAAACAAAAAGAAGAATTTTATGACTATGTAATTTCAAAAATTAAAAAATAAATATAAGTATTCACTATATAAAGATAAAGCCGTATTTATCAAATTGGTATCTGCGACTTTGTTTTTAGATATTTTAATAAAAATAACATGAATAATAATTATCCGAACACGTATACATCCGTGTAACTATACTAGTATAGCTATGCAGATGTCGAGAGGAGAATATAAGAATGAAAATGACATTAAGATGGTTTGGAAGTAAACATGATACAGTGACTTTAGAGCAAATAAGACAGATTCCCGGGTGTGTAGGTGTTATTACAACTCTTTATGATACTAAACCCGGAGAAGTATGGAGTAGAGAAGCAATTAGGTCTATGAAGCAAGAAATAGAATCAGCAGGTCTTGAATTAAGTGGTATTGAGAGTGTAAATATTCATGATGATATTAAAGTTGGTCTTCCTACAAGGGAGCTATACATTGCAAATTATATCGAAACTCTCGAAAATCTTGGTAAAGAAGGAATCGATTTAGTATGTTATAATTTTATGCCTGTGTTTGACTGGACAAGATCTGACCTTGCAAAAGAAAGAGCTGATGGCTCTACAGTCCTTTCTTATAATCAAGAAATTATTGATAAAATAGATCCAAGCAAGATGTTTGAAGAAATTGAATCTAATTCTGATGGTTTTGAACTACCAGGATGGGAGCCAGAACGATTAGCAAGAATTAAAGAATTATTTGATATGTATGAAAATGTAGATGAAGAAAAATTATTTAATAATCTTGTATATTTCTTAAAAGCGATTATGCCAACCTGTCAAAAATATGGAATTAAGATGGCGATTCATATGGATGACCCTGCATGGTCAGTATTCAATTTACCAAGAATAATAAACAATAAGGAAAATATTAAAAGATTATTAGATGCAGTTCCTGTAATGAATAATGGTCTTACATTATGTACAGGTTCTTTAGGCTCAAACCCTCACAATGATATTCCAGATATGATAAGAAGCTTTAAGGGAAGAATCCACTTTGGACATGTAAGAAACCTTATCCATCATGCACCGGGTAAGTTTGACGAGGCAGCTCATCTATCCTCTGATGGATCTTTAAATATGTTTGAAATTATGAAAGCATTTTATGATATTGGTATGACCGGTCCTATTAGACCGGACCATGGTAGGATGATATGGGGAGAAAAGTCAATGCCTGGCTATGGTCTATATGATAGAGCCTTAGGTGCAACCTACCTGCTTGGATTATGGGAAGCAATAGATAAGTTATCTAAAAAATAATCTAAAGTATTTTAATCCAGTGGGTAAGTATAATATTAGAGAAAGGAGTGGATTAATATGAAGTTAAATTTAAATGGTTTAAAGGATGTCGAGGCTTGGGAAAATGCAGAATTTAAGCTTCCTAAATTTAATATTGAGCAGGTTAAAGCAAATACGAAGGCAAATCCTACCTGGATTCATTTTGGTGCAGGCAATATTTTTAGAGCATTTATAGCAAATGCACAGCAAAGTGTTTTAAATGAAGGGAAAAGTGATAGGGGAATTATTGTTGCAGAGGGTTTTGACTATGAAATCATCGATGAAATGTATAGACCTTATGATAATTTGGGAGTTCTTGTAACTTTAAAGGCAGATGGCCATATTGAAAAGGCAGTTATCGCTAGTATTGTAGAATCATTAATTGTAGATTCAAAGAATGAAGAAAACTGGAAGCAATTAAAAGAAATTTTTATAAGTCCAAGTCTCCAAATGGTAAGTTTTACGATTACGGAAAAGGGATATAGCTTACAGGATGCTAAGGGTGAATATCGATCTGATGTAGTAGAGGATTTTAATAATGGGCCTCAAACTCCAGTAAGCTATATTGGCAAATTAGCTGCACTTGTCTATGAACGATATATAAATGGGAAACGAGCCCTTGCCTTGGTTAGTATGGATAATTGTTCTCATAATGGGACTAGACTTTATCAGGCTGTTAGTATTTTTGCTAAAAAGTGGGTAGAAAAAGAACTTGTAGATGAAGGCTTTGATACTTATATCAATGATCCTAAGTATGTTTCCTTCCCATGGACGATGATTGATAAAATTACCCCAAGACCAGATCCAAGTGTAAGAGAAATGCTTAAAAAGGATGGTTTTGAAGATGTAGAGGGTGTAATTACATCAAAAAATACCTATGTAGCTCCTTTTGTGAATGCAGAGGAATCGGAATATCTTATTATTGAAGATCTATTTCCTAACGGTAGACCAAATCTTGAAGAGGCTGGTATTATTTTTACAGATAGAGAAACGGTTGATAAAGTTGAAAAAATGAAGGTTTGCACTTGTCTAAATCCCCTTCACACAGCTCTTGCTATATATGGTTGTTTATTAGGATATACTTTGATTTCAAAGGAAATGGAAGATCATGAATTAAAAAAACTTGTAGAAAAAATAGGATATGTAGAGGGGCTACCTGTAGTTGTAAACCCAAAAATTATTGATCCTAAGAAATTCATTGACGAAGTGCTTACGGTAAGAATTCCAAATCCATTTATGCCTGATACACCACAGAGAATTGCAACCGATACTTCTCAAAAATTAGGAATACGTTTTGGGGAAACAATAAAGGCTTATATAAGCAGAGAAGATTTAAATATAATGGATCTAAAGTTTATTCCGCTTGTTTTAGCGGGCTGGTGTAGATATTTAACAGGTATTGATGATTATGGTAATAAAATGAAACTCAGTTCAGATCCTCTTTTGAAAGAAGTGACACCTTATGTTTCATCAATTTCTCTTGGAGATAAGGGACCTTTTCATGAACAACTTAAACCGATATTATCCAATGTTAAAATTTTTGGTATAAACCTTTATGAAGTGGGCTTAGGAGAAGTTGTAGAAAATTATTTTGAAGAATTAATAGCATCAAAAGGCGCAGTTAGAGAAACACTAAAAAAGTATGTTTATTAAATAGATCATCTTTTAGAAAGGGGTAATAATCATGAATAAGCCTTTTGCTTTTGCAGAAGATCGTAATTTTGAAACAGTGTCAGAAGGGGTAAAAAGAAAAATATTAGCATACGGAGATCAGCTTATGGCTGTTGAAGTGCACTTTGAGAAAGATGCTGTGGGAGCTCTACATAGTCATCCTCATACGCAACTTTCCTATGTTTTGGAGGGTGAGTTTGAGTTTGAAATTAACGGAGTTAAAAAAGTCGTAAAGAAGGGTGATACTTTATATAAGATGCCCAACTTGGTACACGGTTGTAAATGCACTAAAAAGGGGACACTTTTGGATATATTTACTCCATATAGGGAAGATTTTATAAATAAAAAATAGTTAAAGTTGTATTTGATTAATGTTATTGGTATAATTTTTGTATGTTAGTTTATTTATTGGCATATTTAAATTATACACGAAAAACCGAACTCAATTTGAGTTCGGTTTTTACATTTCTAAGGATTATTTCAATTTAGAATCTATTTTCTATTTTGAGACAGCCTCTTTTATTAAATTCTAATTATTGCATTATTCTTAATATTATTCTATACTTATTTATTAAGAATACAACAAATATTTAAATAATTGATTAGGGAGTGATGGAAGTGTTAGGAGCTATTGAAGCAGGGGGCACTAAATTTGTCTGTGCAGTAAGTGATGATGATTTAAATATAATTGAAAAAGTTTCTTTTTCTACAACTGATCCAGAGGATACTCTACAAAGAATATTTGATTTCTTTGATGGATATGAAGATCTAAAATCTATAGGAATAGGTTCCTTTGGACCCATTGATGTTAATAAGAATTCAATAAAGTATGGATATATTACTTCTACTCCAAAACAAAAGTGGATTGACTTTGATTTTCTTGGAATGATGAAGAAGCACTATAATATACCTATTGGATGGACTACTGATGTAAATGCAGCTTGTTTAGGAGAATATGAATTAGGAAGTGCTAAAGAAAATAATAGTTGTATTTATTTAACTATAGGGACTGGGATAGGTGGAGGAGCTATAGTTAATGGAAAGTTTATAGAAGGGTTTGGTCATCCTGAAATGGGACATATATTGATTAAGCCTGACCCGAAAGATAATTTTGAAGGAGTATGTCCTTACCATGGTAATTGTCTTGAAGGGTTAGCAGCAGGGCCATCTATTGAAAAAAGATATGGAACAAAAGCTCAAAACCTCTCTTCAGATCATAAGATATGGGGAATAGTAGCATATTATTTAGCTCAAGCCTTAGTAAATTATACTTTAGTATTAAGACCAGAAAAGATAATATTGGGGGGAGGAGTAATGAATCAACCTCATATGCTTGACTTGGTAAAAGAAGAATTTGAGAGGTTATTATCTAATTATGTGGAAATTCCTAATATAGGTGCTTACATAGTTACACCTTCCTTAGAGAATGATGCAGGAGTCACTGGAGGATTAATACTAGCTCAACAAAGTTTATAGTATAAAGATAGAAAGGAATGAAGTTGAAACTAGCTTCATTCCTTTCTGCATTTATATAAAATGTATCCAATATTTACCTTGAAAATAAATTAGAGATAGGGTAGAAGTAGAGAATCATCTAAAAATTTATAATATTATGTACATTACTTCTGTATTGTTATAGAAGTAGCTTGTAATATTCAAAGGGAAAACGCTTTGGTATAATGAATTTAAGAAAAGGGGAAGTGGTCATTATGGATAAACTCAATCAAAGACAAATTAAGCTACTTAAATTATTGATTAGTGATAATTCATATAAAGCAATTAAGACATTTGCTAATAAATTAGAAGTTTCTAATAAAACTATTTTCTCAGATTTAAAAGTTATTGAATCTTCAACTGAAAAAATAGGAGTTACTATAGAAAGAAAAACAGGTAGTGGAATTAAGCTCCTATATGATGATTCTCAATTACTAGAATTGGTAGAAGTAGTTAATGATCAGAATAATCATAACAATGGGATTTCTGTTGAGCAAAGAAGGGCTGATATTGCAAGAAGTTTATTATTACACTCGAAGGAATATACGACTATTCAAAAACTTTCTGATAAATATTATGTTAGTAGAACTTCCATCCTTAATGATTTAGAGTACATAGAAGAAAAGCTATCAGAATTTAATATTAAGATTATTAGGACCAGGGATGGTACTCGAATTTCAGGGAGAGAGGTAGATATAAGACAAGCCCTCGTTTATGTTCTTCAAGAAAATATAAACTATAACTCCTATTATCTTGTAGAGTATCAGATATTAAGAGATAGTGAAAAGAATATTGAAGGAATAAGCGAAGGAGTGGAAATTACATTTTTCAAGAATCTATTAAACGACTTGGAAAAAGATATAAAAAGGATTATATATGAGCCATATTATACAAACCTATTAACTCACTTATTAATAATGACAAAGAGAATTAAGGAAGGTAACAATTTAGAAGATATAAGAGGTAGTAAATATAATATTACAAAGATAAATAGCAAGATATATAAAAGTGCATTGATAATAGTGAATAAGATAGAAGATCACTACAGCATAAATATATCAGATAATGAAATATTTTATATTTATCAGTATCTTACCTCTATTGGATTAAGTAATAATACCGAACAATCAGAAAAACATAATGATGAATTTGATATTACATCAACTATGTTTACTCGCCAATTAATATCAGTAGTTTCTACTATAAGTGGAATAAATTTTAATAATAAATTATTTAAATCGTTAGTATTACATATTAAACCAATGATTAATAGACTTAATTCTAGAATAAAAATTAAAAACCCTCTTCTAGAGGAAATAAGGAAAGAATTTAGTGAACTTTTCTTTATCACAAGAATTGCCTGTAACATTGTGTGTGAGATGCTAGAGATAAAAAATATTAACTTAGATGAAATAGCATATATAATGACCTATTTCCAAAATGAAATAGAAAAAGGAAAGTCTAATTTAAATAAAAAGGTATTAGTAATTTGTCATAGTGGATATGGTTCTTCCCAAGTATTAGCCACACGACTTAGAAGATCCTTTAGCAATATTGATGTGGTAGATATTATATCTTCTAATAAATTAGATTCTGTTAATTTAGACAATATTGATTTAATTGTTTCTACAATTAAATTGAATTTAGACAAGCCTTATATGCTAGTTTCAGCATTTTTAAGTGAGGTTGATATCAAAAATATTCAAAATTTACTCAATGATCAATCAAAAGTAAAAGGGAATAAACCAAAGGATAAATTTAAAGAAGCTTCTTTAGATAAAGTTGAAGAATATAAAGATGAGAAAAAATTAATTAGTAAAATTAAAAAAGATAGATCTATTGATATAAACAAAGATGAAATTATATGCTTAGATGATATCACTTGTATATATTTATCTAAAATCAGTAGAAATAGTACTTTCTTGTATAGTGGAATTAAGAATAAAAATAAAAACTTATACTTAATTGAATATAAAGGTTATGACTATTTGATATTAAAATTAAGAGATATTATTAGCACATATAATAAAAATTATTATAAAGAATTAGTAGATTAACTAATAAGGGGGTATTCATTAATGGATTTAAGTAAAGTGATAAAAGAAGAAAGAATAAATTTAAATCTAAATGCAAAATCAAAAGATGAAGTAATTAATGAATTAACAGATCTATTGGTGGAAACAGGATCAGTGGCCAATAAGGAAGGGTTTCTAAAGGATGTATATGCTAGAGAAGAGATTGGAGAAACAGGAATGGGAGGATATATAGCTATACCCCATGGTAAGTCAGCTCATGTTGCTAAAACAGCTATAGCTATAGGAAGAACATATGAGGAAATAGAATGGGGAAGCTTAGATGGTAAAGGAGTAAAGCTTATTATTCTATTCGCAGTACCAGAGGAAGATAAAACTTCTGTACATGTTAAGTTACTAGCTCAGGTGGCATCTATATTAGGAGATGAAGAAAAGTGTCAAGAACTATTAACAGTAAAATCTACAGAAGATATATTAGAGATAATGTCAAATAATAAAAAGGGAAAGGAGGTATGTTAAATGAAAATTGTTGGAATAGCTGCTTGTACATCAGGAATAGCTCATACATATATTGCTAAGGAAAAATTAACTAAGGCAGCAGAAAGTATGGGTCATAAAGTAAAGATAGAAACCCAAGGAACTGTAGGAGCAGAAAATAAGTTAACAGATGAGGATATTAAGAATGCAGATGTAGCAATAATAGCCGCAGATATTAAAATTTCTGGAAAAGAAAGATTTAAAAATAAAAAAGTTCTTGAAGTACCTACTAACATAGTAATCAAATCACCAAAAGCTCTTATAAAAAAGGTAGAAGAACTTTTAAATGAAAAAGAATAGGAGATGATAATATGTTAAAGAAGTTACAACTTAAGAAACATGCATTAACAGCTATTTCTTACATGTTGCCTCTAGTTGTTGCAGCAGGTTTATTAATAGCGATAGGAAACTTAAGTGGTGGAGCTGTCATCGAAGATTATTCACAATCATATTCAATACCTGATGCCCTTGTTTCTTTAGGTGTTTTAGGAATGGGACTACTGGCTCCAGTAATTGCAGCAGGTATATCTTACTCAATAGCTGATCGTCCAGGAATCGCACCCGGTTTATTTATGGGACTAATTGCTAATTCTATTGGTGCTGGATTCTTAGGAGGTATGCTAGGTGGTTATTTAGTTGGATACTTTGTAAATTGGCTTAAGAAAAATCTTAAGGTGCCAAATTGGGCAGAAGGTCTTATGCCTATGATGATATTACCATTAGTATCAACTATAGTTATTGCATTACTTATGTATTTTGTAGTAGGTGTTCCTATTGTTGCAGCTACAAATGCATTAACTGAGTTCTTAACTAACATGAGAGGTACATCAAACTTTATCTTTGGATCTGTTATGGGAGCAATGGCAGCTTTTGATTTTGGAGGCCCAGTAAATAAAACAGCATCTCTATTTGCTGATGGATTGTTATTAGAAGGGGTATATGAACCAGAAGCTGTTAAGATATTAGCATCAATGGTACCACCCTTTGGAGTTACATTATCTTGGGTGTTTTCAAGATTCTTTAAAAAGAAAATTTACTCAAGTAGAGAAGTGGAAAATATCAAGGTAGCATTCCCAATGGGAATAACTATGATTACAGAGGGTGTAATTCCTATTGCAGCTGTAGATCCACTTAGAGTGATAGCATCTTGTACAATTGGTGCAGCAGTTGGTGGAGGATTATCAATGATGTGGGAAATAGGCTCTCCAGTGCCATCAGGTGGTATGTTTATAGTACCTGCTATGACAGATCCTCTTAAATTCTGTTTAGCTTTATTCATAGGATCATTAATTACAGGAATACTCTTATTTGCACTTAAAAAAGAGCCTGTAAAACAAGAAGAATTCTTAGAAAAAGAAGAAGAAATAGATTTATCAGATCTTAAATTATCTTAAGATTACATTATAACTAAGGAATATATACAGAGTTATTTAAGGAGGAGTGCTAGTATGTATGTCTCAATGAAGCAAATACTTGATAGGGCTAATAGAGAAAATTATGCTGTTATGGCAATAAACTGTTTTAATTTAGAGACATCTAGAACAGTAATTAATGCAGCGGAAGAATATAAAGCCCCAATTATTATTAATATAGTTCAAGATCATTTAGAAACCCATGCTCCAAGCAATTTAATTGCACCTATAGTAAAAGATTTAGCTGAAAAAGTTTCTGTGCCAGTAGCATTAAATTTTGATCATGGAAAAGATAAGAAATTATTATATAAAGCTATAGAGGATGGATTTACTTCTATAATGTATGATGGATCTGATTTTAATTTAGAACAAAATATAATGGAAACTAAAGAAATGGTGGAATATGCTCACAAAAGAGGAATATCTGTGGAGGCTGAACTAGGAAGTTTAGGTGCAACAGAAGGAGAAGGATATACATCCAATGATATGAAAACAAATCCTGAGGAGGCTGAGAACTTCGTTAAGAGAACAGGAATAGATGCTTTAGCTATATCCTATGGAAGTTCCCATGGTAATTATCCAAAAGGTATGGTTCCAGAGTTTGACTTTGAAAGGTTAAAGGAAATAAAGAAAAAGATTGATATACCTTTAGTTCTTCATGGTGGTTCTGGGTCTGGAGAAGAAAATATTAGAAAATCAGTTGAGTATGGAATCAATAAGATTAATGTAGGGTGTGATTTTATGAATGCCAATAGAGCTAGTATTCATAAAATTTTAAAACAAAACCCTGATATAAACTTTTTTGATATGATGCATCAAGTTGAGAAGGATAATGAAGAAATAATTAAATATTATATTGAACTATCTGGTTCAAAGTATAAAGCATAAATACAACAATAAAGGAAGTGGTCATATGTTAATGAACATGAAAGAATTATTAAGTGTAGCTCAAGAAAATAAGTTTGCTGTTCCGGCATTTAACATAGGAAGTGGACAACTATTAAAGGCTGTTATTCAAAGTGCTAATGAAAAGAAATCTCCTGTAATATTAGCTATTCATCCTGATGAATTATCTTTCTTGGAGGATAGTTTTGTAGCATCCTGTATTGAAGAAGCAAATAAAACTAAAGTACCTATGGTGATCCATTTAGACCATGGTGGTAATATGGATCAAGTATTAAGAGCTATAAGAACTGGATTTACTTCTGTGATGATAGATGCATCTCATTTATCCTTTGAAGAAAATATAGAAAAGTGTAAAGAGGTAGTATCAATTGCTCATCCACTAAATATTTCGGTAGAAGGAGAATTAGGTACTATTGGAAATACTGGAACATCTGGTGAAGGTGGAGATGATCAAATAATATATACTGATCCTACTAAGGCAAGAGAATTTGTTGAGAATTCTGGTATTGATTCTTTAGCAGTAGCTATTGGAACAAAGCACGGAATTTATCCATCTGATATGAAGCCTGAATTAAAGTTAGATTTATTAAAAGAAATAAAAGAAGAAGTAGATGCACCATTAGTACTACATGGTGGTTCAAGTAATCCCGATAAGGAGGTTGCTGAATCAGTAACTTTAGGTATTACTAAGATAAATATCTCTAGTGATATTAAATCTGCTTTCTATAAAAAGGCTAGAGAAATTTTTGATAATAATGAAAATCTTTATGAACCAAATGCAATATATCCTGAGTGCATAAAAGCAGCTAGAGAAGTTATTGAATATAAGATGAATTTATTTAATTCAGTAGGAAAAGCAGAGTTATATTATAAAGATTTATAAAATAAAAGGGGTGAAGGCAGAAGCTTCACCCCTTTTATTTTGTAGAAATTTACAGACTAATGGGACATGAGGACACCAGAACCGTCCCCTGTTCCATTATGATAAAATATAGTTTAATTCATCATTAATATCTTTGATAAATTCTTTATGATTTTGATTAATTCCTCGCTTAATATAGAATAATAATTTTCCGTGGATATAATTACTTACAAGTTCTTTTATAAAATCAATATTTTTATTTGATATTTTTGATTTTTTAGCGTAATTATTAAATTCTTCAGATAAAAGAATAGCAACCCTTGGATTTAAGACATTATTAACTATTTCTTCCGGTAATTCTACTGAAATATCTTCTATGAATATTACTTGAAATGATTGAGGGTATTTTAAGAAGTATTCTATATAGCTATTTATTAAACTTTTAATTTTATCTATATCATTATTAGGATGTTTTTGAGTTTGAACATATTCATAACAATCTTCTAGAAAATCATTTATACAATAAAGTATTAATGTATCTAAATCTTTGAAATAATTATATATTGTAGCGTAGGAATATCCTGCTATATCTGCAACTTTTCTGACAGTAACATTTTTTATTCCTTCTTCTAGTATGATTTTTTTTGCTGCTTTTATAAAATAATTCATTATTCTTTGTCGCTGAATTTCTTTTTTGTTCATATTAATCTCCTTTGTGAATTTTAACAATAGTATTAAATATTGTTTATTTTTTTTGCTAATAAATCAATATTTTCATATTTGATTTTATCTTCACTTTTATTGACTTTTGCAACTTTCTTTATAATCATTTTTTTCATAAATCCAAGTTTATCAAAATCATAGCTATACCCCATATTTATTTTAGCAAGGGAATGTTCTAATATATCTTTAGGAAAGAAATTTTTAAAGTATTCATCTATATTATCTTGTTGACCACAACATAGGAATAGAGCTAAATTTTTCTTTAGTAATTCACTTTTATTACTTTGTAAAAATTGTACAATTGTTTTTTGAATATTTCCCATATGAACAGAACCACCAATTATAACTGTGTCATAATTAGCTATTTCAATTTTATTATTCTTCTTTAAATTAGAAACATTTACGTTTCCATTGATTTTATTTTTTAATAAATTAGCGCATTTTTCTGTGGTACCATGATCTGAGCAGTATAAAATTAATGTTTTCATATTTACATCCTTTCTATTATATTCTTGGGAGGTTTCACATTTATTAAGAATCTCCATGTTATGATTAGAGCAAATAATGTTAATCCAAGGAATATGACTATTTCACCCATATTAACTTCAATTCCTACTAATACTTGAACTATTGCCATTACAGCAACAGCAGTATATAGTGTTAATCCTTTTATCAATAATATCGAGGTAAGTAAATATCCCCAAGGTCGTTTTTTCAGCAATAATACTCCACTTAAAATGGATAATGGAACTATAAGTCCTAAATCAAAAACTTGTATAGTTAATGTAGAATAAGATTCTAAACCATAAGGGATACCACCACTAATTAATGGTGGAATAATTCTTCCTAGCCACATTAGTCCAAGCATTAAACCTACTAGAAAAAGAAATATTACTGTAGATTTAATGGGCATTTTCTTAGAAAAATATAATGGTATTTTAGCTATGTTAAATTCCATGAGAGAAAGAATAAATGTAAATAGACTGATCGAAAATAATGCTACATATACAAGAAAGAGTTCATTATATGCTGATAAGAATGCATAAGTACCATATGCATACAGGAAATATCCAATTGTACCAGTAAGAAGTAGTTTAGCTCTTATGCTACCTTTTCTAAAAAATATAATTGAAAATATTAGTAATGGAATTCCTATAAATAATGTTACTCCATCTTGGGCAATTGCTTGCATAGCTACTGAAATAGTGTCGTATTTATATAGTCCATGACCATAAAGCATAACTTTCTCTCCTCGGATAGTTGTAAATGCAAATTCATTTCCTTTACCTAGAGATAATAATCCCATTAATGAAGCTACAGTTCCAAGTATTACAATTATAATGGAAAGGATAGTGATTACTTTAATATTACCTTTCATAAATAACATCTCCACTCATTGTATTAACGATGTTTTTTATATTAACATTGTTAATATAATGATATATAATTGATACAATTATGTCAAGTTTTAAATTATTAATAAATACAGGTGTTAATGTTTGCAGAAAATAGGTTTTCTTGAGTTACATGGCTACACTTTTTATTCGCCTTTTTTATAATAAATTGTATAAAAATATTGAAAAAAGGTTTTCAATAGTATATAATTAACATAAATTAACTCAATAAAACACAAACAAACATCAACATTTACATAAATCAACAAAAAGGAGTAATGTTATGCTTAAAGCAGAAAGACATGCATATATTATGAAATATATGAAACGAGAGGGTAGAATAGTTATAGAAGATTTAGCGAAAGAGATAGATGTTTCTCCTATGACTATAAGAAGGGATTTAGATTACTTAGAAAAAAATAACAAGGTTATAAGAACTCATGGAGGAGCAATTCCAGTACAAAGTTTACATGAAGAAATTCCATATAATAATAAAAAGGAAAAGCAGATAGATGAAAAAAATAGAATAGCTAAGGAAGCAAGGGGGTTAATAAAAGAAGGTCAAACTATTATATTAGATGCTGGAACCACTACTATGGAAATTGCAAAACAAATAGTAGATTTAAAGGATATTATAGTGGTTACAACGGATTTAATGACAGCTGTATATCTTTCAAGGTATAAAGATATACAAGTATATTGTACAGGAGGAATAATACAAAGTGAAATAGGTGCTTGTATTGGATGTAAAGCTGAAGATTTCTTATCAGGAATTTATGCAGATATTGCTTTTATTGGTGCAAGTTTTATTGATTTAGATAGGGGAATTACATCTCCTACAATGGAAAAGGCTATGATAAAAAAGAAGATGTTAGAAGCAGGTGAAAAGACTATATTAGTGGCGGATAGTACAAAGTTTGGTAAAAAGGGATTTACAAAGGTATGTTTATTAGAAGATTTAGATTTAGTGATAACAGATAAGGATATTGATGAAGAACTATTAGAAAAAATAAAAGAGAAAGATATAAATATTAATATAGTTTAGATGAAAGGGAGTTTTAATAATGCCAGATGTAGTTATAATAGCAGATGATTTAACTGGAGCTAATGCAACCAGTGTATTAATAGCTAGACAAGGATATAAATCAGCTACTTTCCTAAATTTAGATAATTATTTAGAAGAAAAACATAAAGATTTTGATGTAGTATCCATAACTACAGATAGTAGATCGATAGAAGAACAGATAGCCTATAAGAGAGTAAAAAAGGTAGTGAATTTTTTTGAAAATAAGGATGTAAAATTGATATCTAAAAGGATAGATAGTACAGTAAGGGGCAATATAGGTGCAGAAATAGATGCGGTGTTAGATACCTTATCCTGGAATGAAATTGCCATTATGGTTCCAGCATTTCCATCTTCTGAAAGGGTTACTATTGGGGGATTTTTAATGGTAGATTCTATACCATTGGAGCAGACAGATGTAGCGAAGGATCCAAAAACTCCAGTATCTATCTCATTCATTCCAAAATTATTGAGGAAACAATCAAAATATAATGTGGGAACTATAGGATTAGATAAGGTATTAGAAGGAGCAGAAGCTGTAAAGGAAAGGATAATTGAAAATAAAGAAAAAGGAAATAGAATAATTATAATAGATGCTACTACTAATAAGGATATTGAAACTATAGCTAGGGCAAGTAAAAGTAGTAATTTAAATATAGTTGCTGTAGATCCAGGGCCTTTTACATCAGAGCTTACTAAGGAGTTATTAGGAAAAACCAAAAAAACTCTAGGAAAGAAAGTGATGATTACAATTGGTAGTGTAACTAATCTTACTAGAAGGCAGATTGAGCATTTTAGATTGAAATATAATCCCCTTTTAGTATCTGTGGATAGTGAAAAGTTAATATATGAAGATACAAGGAAAGCAGAAATAAATAAGGCAGTAAACTATCTAGTTAATAATTTAGAAGATTATGAAGTGATAGGAGTTATAACTACTAATGATGAAGGCGAAGTATTAAATTTAAAGGAAATTGCAAAGGATTTAGGAGTTACAGAGGATGATGTGGCTCAGAGAATTTCAACTGCATTAGCAATAATCACCAGGACGGTGATGGATAATAGTAATAATAAAATTGGAGGATTATATACCAGTGGTGGAGATGTAACTGTGGATATATGTCATGTTCTCAAAACTGTAGGTATTGAAGTCAAGGATGAGATATTACCATTGGCTGTTTATGGTAGAGTTATTGAAGGTAAATATCCAGACATGCCTATAGTGACAAAGGGAGGATTAGTAGGAGAGGATGATGCATTAATAAAATGTGTTGATTACTTACAAACTAAAATATCTAATGACTATAATGATAAAATGTAAAGGAGTGTTTGATTATGAATAGACCATATATAGGAATACCTATGGGTGATCCAGCAGGTATAGGACCAGAGATTGTAGTGAAATCAATAGTAGATGAGACTGTAAATGAAATATCTAGACCCGTAATTGTAGGAGAGAAGAATACATTAAAGCAAGCAATGAAATTTTGTAATATTGATTTAGAAATAAATATTATTGAAAATGTAGAGGAAGGTAACTATAAGATTGGAGTATTAAATCTAATAGATCTTAAAAATGTAGATATAGATGAGTTAAAAGTAGGTACAGTTCAAGGAATAGCTGGTAGAGCAGCTTTTGAATATATTGAAAAAGTAGTAGAATTAGCTCTTGATAAAAAGGTGGCAGCTATTGCTACAACTCCTATAAATAAGGAGTCTTTAAAGCAAGGAGGAGTAAATTATATTGGTCATACTGAAATACTAGAAGATTTAACTAATAGTCATGATCCATTGACAATGTTTCAAGTGTATGATTTAAGGGTATTTTTCTTATCTCGTCATGTACCATTGAAAGAGGCTTGTGACATGGTTACAGAGGAAAGATTATATGACTATATTAAACGTTGTGTAGATAGTTTAAATATATTAGGTGTGGAAAATCCTAAATTGGCTGTAGCCGGATTAAATCCCCATAGCGGAGAGCATGGACTATTTGGAGATACAGAAGTGAAGGAAATGGGACCAGCTATTAAAAGGGCACAACAGGAAGGAATGGATGTGTTAGGACCTGTTCCTGCAGATTCAGTATTTCATTTTGGATTAAAGAAAAGTTATGATGCAGTATTATCTTTATATCATGATCAAGGTCATATAGCTACTAAAATGGTTGATTTTGAAAGAACAATATCTATTACAAATAATTTACCATTTTTGAGAACATCAGTAGATCATGGAACAGCTTTAGACATTGCTGGGACTGGCAAAGCAAGTTCTGTAAGTATGGTGGAAGCCATACGTTTAGCTGCAGAATATGCACCAAAATTTAATAGATAATTTTAATTTGTCAATAAGTCATAAATCTATTGATATCAATAGATTTATGACTTGAAAATTAATAGAATAAACTCGTTATTACATTCACAATATTATATATATTCAAAATATTACATTTAAAAAAGGAGGAATAATATGGATATGACAGTTTCAGGAAATCAAATGATTTTGGGACTAGTTATAGGTATAGCATTATTAATATTTTTAATAATGAAAACCAAAATTCACACATTTTTAGCATTAATAATAACAGCAGCAACAACAGGTCTTATAGGTGGTATGCCACCAGATAGTATTATAACATCAATATCCAATGGTTTTGGAGGAACCTTAGGAAGTATTGGTATAATAATTGGTTTTGGAGTTATGATGGGAGAAATTTTTCAAATTAGTGGTGCAGCAGAAAGAATGGCTAGGACTTTTATTAAAAGATTAGGAAAAGGCCGTGAAGAGTTAGCTTTAGCTATAACAGGGTTTATTGTAGCAATACCTATTTATTGTGATTCAGGATTCGTTATTTTATCACCTTTAGTGAAAGCGATATCCCGAAAGACAAAAAGATCAGCAATTTCTTTAGGCATAGCATTGGCATTAGGTCTTGTAATAACTCATTCTCTTGTTCCACCTACACCTGGACCAGTGGGAGTAGCTGGTATATTTGATGTAAGTGTTGGATCTTTCTTATTGTGGGGAATTATTTTTGCAATTCCTATGACAATAGCAGGAATGATATATGGAAAATGGATTGGTAAAAGAATATATAGAATGCCAACTGAGGATGGATTAAGTTGGATAACAATTGATCCTAAAAAGGAATTATTAGGAGAAAACTTCAATATGGAGGAAAATAAAGAATTACCATCAACATTAGCTTCTTTTGCACCTATATTGGTTCCTATAGTATTAATATTAATAGATACTATAGGAACAGCTGTAGGTTATGAAGGAAGTATGGCTTCTATAATTACATTTTTAGGTTCTCCAGTTATAGCGGTTGGAATTGGACTTATAGTAGCTATATTTGCATTAACTGGAAATTATAGCAGACAGGAAACATTAGAAAAAATGGAAGTAGGAATTAAATCAGCGGGTATTATTATATTAGTAACTGGTGGTGGCGGAGCTTTAGGAATGGTATTAAGAGATAGTGGTGCAGGAGATTATATTGCAGAGCTTATAGCCCAATCTAATTTACCAGCAATATTATTGCCTTTTGTTATAGCTACATTGGTAAGACTTATACAGGGAAGTGGTACTGTAGCTATGATTACAGCAGCATCAATTACGGCACCAATAATAGCAACATTAAATGTAAATCCTGTATTTGCAGCAATTGGAGCTTCAATGGGGTCTTTAATGTTTTCATATTTTAATGATAGTTATTTCTGGGTAGTAAATCGTATGTTAGGTATAAAAGAAGCAAAAGAGCAAATTAAAGTCTGGTCTGTAACTACAACGATTGCATGGTTTGTAGGCTTAGTTGAATTAATAATAGTAAATGCCATATTCGGATAGATAGAATAATTAATTGTATAAAAAAGATGGTTAATATAAAGATCATCTTTTTTTATGTTATTATATTAGTTAATAAATAATATAACGAAAGGATGATATATATGAATGAATTAAATTATATTTGGGATATATATAATTCATCTTTTCCAGAAGATGAAAAGAGAAGTATAGAGTTGCAAAAGAAAATATTAAAAGATTCTCGATATAGTTTTCGACCATTGAAGGATAAGGATGAGATAGTCGGATTTATTGCTATATGGGATTTAGATGATTTTATTTTTATAGATCATTATGCTATAGATAAAAAATATAGAGGTAAAGGTTATGGAAAAAGATTTTTAAAAGAATTACTGAATGAGTTTAATAAAATGATTGTACTAGAAGTAGAAAAACCAGAAAATGATATAGCTAAAAGAAGAATAAAGTTTTACGAGGAATTGAATTTTTATTTAAATAATTTTTCATATAAACAACCAGCTTATGAAAAAAATAAGAAATCTGTGACTTTGCTAGTTATGACTTATCCTAAGTCTGTAGACAAGGATACATTTAATAAAATAAAAAATAAACTTTATAATGATGTATATGAGTTTTTATAGATATAGTATGTTTAAATTTTAAGTAGGTATTCTAAAGAATATCTATCTTTTTATTTTGAAAGAATTTTATATAATCATAATAAAGTTTGAGTATATAGTAAATATATCATTAATTAAATATAAAAATTATAAAATTACGCCTCTATAGGTTTAATTTAAATCAGATGGAGACTCTACTCCACATGATTTTACTGTATTAAGAAAATTACATGCTAAGCGGGTGGTTCCAAAAAGCTTTAGCTATGAGTAAAAAATCTCCTTTGTTATATAATAAAGTCAGGTCTGACCAACCGACTAAATAACAAAGGAGGAGTCCAATGAAGGACATAAATAGTTTATCACATACGAAGTGGAATTGTAAGTATCATATAGTATTTTCACCAAAGTATAGAAGACAAATTATATATAGAAAAATAAAAAAAGATATAGGGAAAATACTAAGACAATTATGTGAGTATAAGGGAGTAGAAATAATAGAAGCAGAAGCATGTAGGTAGTATCAATACCTCCTAAAATAAGTATGTCATCATTCATGGTTTATTTAAAAGGAAAAAGTAGTTTAATGATATTTGATAGGTATGCAAATTTAAAATATAAATATGGGAATAGACGTTTTTGGTGTAAAGGATATTATGAGTGTTATATATTAGGAAAACCAACAAGCTCTGTTCGTGTGTAGGTGTCTTATCCTACCTGTAAATGCGAGTTGACTTCGATATATTGGATAATGCGGCGTAGCTCGTTGGCAAACTTAAACCGTATGCTGATGTCGCCGCCCTCGTATACCTTGATATGGTCAACCAGCTCAATCAGGATTTCCCTTGTCAGCTTGTCGATGTTCTCGTATTTTCGGAAAGTTGCTAAAAAAGGATTTTCGGTATCAATGTCATTTTCCAGTTCGTCCCGCTCTTTTTTCAGATTGGCAATCACTGTGCCAATGGCTTCATTCTGCTGTTCGTAATCTTCGTTCATGTGGCGGTAATCATTATGTGTGATATGACCGTCTTTCCAGTCCTGATAAAGTGCTTGCTTATATCGCATGATTTTGGCAAGCTCTTTTTCTTTTGCGGCAATCAGTTCATTCAGTCAAGCCGACTGACTTTTTTTGAGCGGAGCCAAGTTGATTTTTGATACAATAGCGGAATAGCTGACCGCAAGGTGTACCTGTTGCCTGATTGCATAAAGGACAGCCGCTTCAAGCCTTGTGCTTTTAATAGAGTGCATGGTACAGGCTTTTTTAGAAAGGCTCTTGTATGTTCCGCATTGGTAGTAAACATAAAATTCCTTGCTTGCTATCCGCGACATTGCCCTGCCACAATCTGCACAACGGAGAAAGCCGCTGAACAGATAAAGCTGTTTCTGTTTTGGAGAAGTGCGGGTATCACGCTTTAGCAGTTGCTTGACCTTTTCAAAGGCTTCTCGGTCAATAATCGGTTCATGGGTGTTCTGAACAACAATCCAGTCTTTTTCGGGTACGGCTTCGATTTTGTGTATCTTGTAGCTTTTCACACGATTTCGCCCCTGTGCCATATCCCCAACATAGACGGGGTTTTTCAGCATATTGCTGATAGTAATGGTACCCCACATAGGCTGTGTCTGTCCGTTGGGGCATTTGTACTTTAATCCCTGACTTTGCTTGTAAACAGAAGGACACATAACACCGTGGTTGTTTAGATGATTTACAATAGCCCTGACGGTCATACCGCTTAGACACATGGAAAAAATCTGCTTTACTACTTCTGCGGCTTCGTGGTCTACCAACAAAGCGTGTTTATCATTGGGGTCTTTGATGTAGCCATAGGGGGCATAGGAGCCGATAAATTCCCCATTGCGTTTCTTGTAGTCAAATACCTGACGGATTTTCTTTGAGGTCTGGTAGCAATACTGGTCGTTCATTACGTTGGTTATAGGAACAAGGATACTGGATACACTGTCAGGATTCAAATAACTGTCTACACCCTCTGCCAAGCTGATAAAGCGTACATTCATCTGAACAAACAAATTTTCAATCAGACTTCCTGCGTCCGTATAGTTACGAGAAAGGCGGGAAAGGTCTTTGACAATCACGCAGTTTACCTTTTTCGCGTAAATGTCAGCCAGTAGTCTTTGAAAGTCAGCCCGGTTGGTGTCTGTACCTGTGCAACCGTCATCAACATAGGTTTCTGCGCTTTCAAATTCATCAAGATGCTGTCTGTAATAATCATCAAGTAGTTTTTTTTGATTGGTAACACTGTTGCTGTCGTCCTTGCCACGGTTTAAGTCCTCTTTGGATAACCGGATATATTTTGCAAGATTCCAGCGTGTAGGATTATACGATAATTGAGAAACGGTCCTATTTGTTTCACTGTTTTTGGTTCGTGCCATGCTTCCTCCTTCCTATCACATTACACCTATATTATACCATTTCAGCATAATGTGAACAATGTTGTCGAGGGCTTAAAAATGCCGTTAGATAGCGGATAGTACCGATTTCGGGCCAACTTGACCCGAAGTGGCATGACCGATTACAGGCCGCTTTTCTGCCGTATAAGAAAGTTTGTAATTACATCCTGCAAGGGTGGGCCGTCCTCCAGGAACTCTACCTTTACCGCAGTATCTCCATGACGGAAGCAGTAAGGGTTTTTTACCTGCTTCAAAATATGTGCCGCACGTTCCCTTTGAGGCAGGCTGTTATCAAAGTCGATTTCGCTAACATCTGTCAACTGTGATTTATCCACTGTGGCAATATCCACATCTTGCATTGTGTTGATCTGTTCCAGATTCACCATCACTTTGTACCTCCTTCTCAAATGAAAAATGTACTTTCAGTTTCCCGTTTGTCTTATGAGGAAACACAAACAGCCACCACTCTTGTCAGCAAAAGTGATGGCTGTTAATCTTTCCTCACACTTCGGGCCAACATGGCCCGAAGTTCAAATCTCCATTTATCATCACTAGGGAGGATACCGCGCCGTTATAGGTCGGCTTGTCATAAGACAGAAAGAAGCGACGCGGCACTCCCTATATATAAAAGACGATAACCTGGACGGGCGGCGGCAACCGCCCTCATGGGAATTTCACCCCGCTCCATGCTGATGGCGCGACGGTCAATGCTGTGAAGCGTTCAAACCGTAAGTATCATTGTACCAATCAAAAGATTATCGCCGGGCAGATTGCCGAATCTATCTTGTCACAGTTGGTAGGAATCGCTCACGCTCCGTTTGGACTTTCCCCCTTTCAACGGGCGGTCTTGGCGTACCCTGCGGCTTGGCTCCCTTATGATTGAACGTATCCGGGTTATCGGTATTCAGTTGTCAAAGAACAGCAGACGGAGAAAAAAGCTCCTTCTAATAGCCATGTGATTTAAAAGGCAATTTCGGAATCAAAAGTCAGATTTTTTTAAAATTTTTTCCATACTTTTTAGCGCCTTCTCAATAGCAACTCTGACCGCTTTTTCATTTACACCCTCTGCCCTTGCAATATCAGATTTGCTTATGCCGAGTATGTAATGGGCATAAATCCGTTTCCCCTGCTTGTCCGGCATGGAAGCAATTGCGGAGTGCAGTTGTTCGGCAGTAATTTTGCGCTCGTAAATCTCACAAGGGGAAAGGGATACGAAAAGAATATCCTTTTCAATCCCGTCGTCAGCATCCAGCGAATAGTGGGCCTTGTTATAGAAGCGGCGGCGAATGTAGTTTTTCTCCAAACGTTCCGCTTCCAGCAAAGCGTCCTTGATTTCATCGGGTATCTCAACCAAAAAGTCTGAATTATAAAACGGGTAATAATCCCGCAGATTGATTTTAGCCATAGGGCGTTCCTCCATTTCGATTTTTTAGGGATTAGCGAATCAAAATGGAGAGGGCGGGGAACGACAGCAGAGCCGGACTTCGGGCCAAGTTGGCCCGAAGTGACAGGACTTATCCCATGCGCTGTTAATGAAAAAATAGTACAAAAAAACACCTTTGCGCAAATTAGCACGAAAGGTGTCGAATGAAAAATGGCCGCACTGATCGGCCATCATTTTTATGCTTATTTTGAATTTATAAAGTATTGGAGCGTCAGCTAAGCCAAACCGTTACAGCAAGGCAACGGCTCCTCCCTAAAATGAAATAGCGACTTCGGATACATAAGAGTCTCCTATCCCAAAGCCGCCCAGCTAAAAAAGGGCGCAATTATCACGTCCCCCGCATTTCCCTTTTTTAAAGGAAAGCGGCGGCTTTGAATTTAATTTCAAAACCGCCGCCATGCAGGCAATTTATGCCCCAGCAAATATCTTTACTCTGCCGCTACAACAACGGTTTCACATCTAGCGAATATTTTGATTAGGTTACTTGTGCAGCAACTATATTCATGATTGATTTTACTTCTCCAAATTTATTCCCGTTGACCATTGTTAAGTAACGATTACTCATTGCTTCAGAATCTACGCTTTCAATCACAGAATATCCAAAACTGTGCAAATAGTTATTGCACTCTTGAACATTTAGGCCAAACTTTATGTTTTCATCTTTTAAACCGATATCTATTAGAGTATTCTCATTGTCTCTATGCTGATAATCAAAACTGAGAATACTTCCAGTTGAGGAATGCTGTCTTAATAAACTAAGCATGGAATCTACCGATTTCGGTGATAAATAGAAGGTTACCCCTTCCCATATATATAAGGTTTGTAACGTACTTTGATATCCTGCATCGTAGAGCCTTTGGAACCAATCATCTTGCTCAAAATCTGCGGTTACATATAGGACATTTGAATGGATTTCCAATGCATTATCTTTAAGAATTTGGCATTTCAACTTCTGCGTAGCCGATGTGTCTACTTCATAAATTTTAGAATTCTTAATCTGATTGGCATACCGGCAATGCATCAATTCAATACAAAAGCTTGTCCAAGGGGGGCGCGGTAAACTCGGAACAGGAGAATACTTATGCAAAAAGCAGAGGTTATGCTTTTTAAGCTCATAGCCTCTGCTGGAAGGATTGCGCTTTCTAGAAAACTTATCACTGCATTAGACTATTTAGGCTTTTACGTCAGTTTCTAACAAATCAGAAAAAACGGGACTGGGTATCCGCTTTTTCACTACCGTTTTGCGGATATCACTTACTTTACCGCCGTTCCATTACGCAATACCGTTATCAGTTCGTCTATCTTGCCCAAAACTTCATAGTCCTGCATATCGGGCATAATGACTCTATCAATCCGTTCAAGTAAGATTGCAAAGACCTCAGCCATCATCTGCACAGAAATATCACTTCGGATTTGTCCTTTTAGCTGTGCATTCTCGACCATGCGGAGCAAAACATTTTCGGTGACACCGCCAAAAACGCCAACTACGGTTTCCCGAAAGCTCAATTCCTCAGTCAGAAATCGACGAGAGAGAGCGTTGTATCTTGGCTCTTTCCGCGCAAAGCGGATTCCCAACATAGCTTTCTTCCTTATGGACGCAAAAAAATCATCTTCTGTATTCGTGTCGTCGTATTGCGCAAACAGCTCCAGTTTTTCCACACTAAGCCGTTGGAGCAAAGACAGATATAAATCCAGTTTGTCATAAAAGCGGTAGTAAAAGCTTCCCTTGTTCATTCCCGCCGCCTTAATAATATCATTTAGAGAAGCTTCCCCAAAGGAGTGTGTGGAAAAAACGTCCAACGCAGCTTCGCAAAGTGCCGTATTGCCGTTAAGAGGATTTTCAACGCCCTCATGCTGCCATTTCATTTTTCCGTTCGTGTCTGACATTAGTCTTCATCCTCCATAATTTTTTCGCGCCTTTCTTTTTTCTCCTTTTGCTTTTTCATCCATGCGCCGCCAACTTTAACCTTTAAAAAGATAAAACCTGCAAGAGCAACAATAATTAGAACCCACCAATACCATGCCATAAAATCACCTCCAAGTTTTCATTTTTATTTTTTTCGTAAATATAATCATTACAGGGATGAACCATACAAATCCTGTCGCAAGAATCATAAGGAGCTGGAATGTTGGTTCTCTGTTAGAAATCACCATGTCAATTGCGGCATATTGCCAGTACATGGGCAATGCGTAGTATAGAAAAAGCCACTTTTCCGGGATAAAAACAGCGGATATCCCGACAGCCAGAAACAGAGGCATAACAATTTTCAGGACGCCAACCGCGGCAATTTGATTACTCGCGAAAGCAATAATCAGAAAGATGATCATACTGCTGACAAAAACGCTGCACAGAGCCAGCAGAAGGAATTGCAGCAGTGCGTCCACTCGACCCATAATCAATGCGCAGGCAGACACCCCAATCATACCAAACAGCAGTGAGGGGATTATTTTTGAGACAACATAACTGCCAAGCGTCATAGGGCTGACCGAAACCGCGCGGATAACACCGCTTTCCCGTTCATTTACGCCGCTTAGGCCCAATGAGGAGCCACCGATAAACAGGGCAAGCAGAAAGATGCAGGCCATTGAAATAGTATAAGCCAAAGAATTTTGACCTTCAACCGTTTCAGTCGTATATTGGATAGGCTCGGTATCAAGAGCGGCGTTCACAAGCTTTTGCCTCAATTCGGCAAACCCTTGCGCTTCATTTCCTTCGACTATCAGCCTGATATTGCCGCCTTCCAGAGTAACACCGGCAATGCTGTCCGCTCCGCTTACTCTTTCTTTCAGACTTTCAAGATTATCGACATATTCAATATCAGCTACAGCTTCCAGTTTAGTAACCAAATCCCGGGGCAGACTTTTTTCTACTGTCAGGGAGATATTCGAATCCTGAACACTGCCAAATACAAACATAAAGATCAGAGCAAGTACCGCCGGGGAAATCGTTAAATAGATTGTAATTCCGTCCCGAAAAATCAGTTTAAATTCTCGCGTAATCGTCATGATAATACTTTTCATTCGTTATCGCCTCCCTTTTGACAAAAGATATCTTCCGACCACAAATCGGCTGATTAGATATGCGCCAATGGACCAACCGATCACAGTGAACACTGTGGGAAGCAAACTTCGTCCCATTCCAAATAGAATGTTTTCATAAGCAAATATCAGGGAATAGGAGGGTATCATTCTGAGCCATAACGGTGAAAAAGACGGCTCCGAATAAGCCACAACTGGAAGCATGTTGACAGATAGCAGGAGGGCCATAGAAAAGAACCAACTGCTCATATCCCTGAAAAAGGTTGTAAATGCAAGTCCAATCAGGGAGAATATCGAAGCACCAAAAAAACTGAGTAAAACAAAATGAAAGATGGAAAAATCAAAACCGATGCAAAAGAATGCCATCAGTAAGGCATATAGTACTGCGATGATTGAAAAAAGCACCGTCTTTGAAATGAGATACTTGTCAGCCCCCATCGGCGCTATCCGCATTGCCCGAATCGTTCCTTCTTCCTTTTCCGACAGCATCAAGGCCCCGCCCAGAATAAACCCGATAATGAGCGCCTCAAAGCAAATAAAGACTGGCGTCATGCGCTTGTTAAAAGGGATTGCTGTGTTGTTTTCGTTTATGCTTTCTACTTCTACATAAGTATCGGAAGGATCATGAAGCACGGTCATCATTGCACGAACAGTCTTTTCGGATAGGCCTGGATTCAAAACCGTAATACTACCGTCATCGTTTCCGAGCAGGCCGATTGTTCCGTTCTCTTTGACTGCCTGCCGTAATTCCTCTTCACTGCTTACAGCAGTGGTCTGATCGGCGTAATAGTCTGTATAATACGAAAAGATGTGGTAGCCTTCTTCTGAAATATTTTCAGGAAGTGCAAAATTAATGAGTACGATAATGAGTACCAGGGTTGCGGTAATCACCCAAAAAAGGGCGTTTGTTAAAAGGCGCTTGAAATCCTGAATGCCCAGTGCGAGAATGCCGCTCATGACTTTAGCTCCTTCCCGGTAACACGCAGAAATATTTCCTCAAGCGTGGCCTCCTGAGAATGGATTTTGACAGGATTTACGCTCAGTAGAAATTCGGCAAGGGCTTTGCGGTCATCCATGTCAAAAGACTTGGAGCGTTCGTTTCCGACCTCGTCATATACGACGGTTACAAGTCGTTTTCCATATTGGCGTTTCAGCACCTCGGGCGAATCCATTGCCGCAACCTTACCGTTATACAAAAAGGCCACAGTATCACAGAGCGAATCGGCAAGCTCCATATTATGCGTTGTCAAAAATACCGCCGCCCCGCTGTCCCGTTGTTCCCTGATCAGTTCCCGGACATTTGCCGCCGTGGATGGGTCAAGCCCGCTTGTGGGTTCGTCAAGGAACAAATATTTTGGCTTGTTAATCAGCGCTCTTGCAAGTGTGAGCCGTTGCCGCATCCCCTTGGAATACTCCGAAGCTTTTTTATGCGCCGATTCTCTCAGGCCTACTCTGTCCAGCAGTTTCATTGGGTCGTGTGTGGGAACGGAAAAAAGCGCCGCAAAATATTTAAGGTTTTCATATCCCGTCAGTTTTGCGTAAACGTTAGGTTGTTCAAACGACACACCAATTTGATTAAAAAACTTAGTGTTTAAAGCTTTAACAGATTTACCATCATAGAGAACTTCGCCTCGCTGTAATGGAATAAGCCCTGTCATAATGTTCTGCACTGTGGATTTTCCTGCACCAGAAGGTCCCAGAAATCCAAAGATTTTTCCACTTTCAACGGAAAAGGAAATGTCAGTCACAGCATAATGTCCTTTTCCTCCATAGTCGTGGTATACGCTATTAATAGTAATCATTATAAAACCTCCTTCTTGACCGACTGGTCTAATGATAGCATAGCACAATTAGACCGACTGGTCAAGAGAAAGTTAGAATCTTTGATATTCGTGCTATAAGGGACTTTTATTCGGATTTTCACACTTATGTATCACTTCTTACTGTGCCTAAAAAGTATGCACACACCCATGTGAATGCCACAGTAATACGGCAAAAGCAAAACGGCAAGCAGGGCAAGTGTATTGACACTTGCACATTATTGAGATTTTCTCTTGCGGGAAAACTCAAAAATTGCTTGTTGGGGAGTGCCTTCCCCAAACCCTGCGACTTCGGGCCAAGTTGGCCCGAAGTCGGTGCGTTGCACCTCATGTTGCGTCATGTTCGCTATCGCTCCATTTCCTTATTTTTCTGCGCTTCCGTCAGGCCGAGCAGATGGTCAATATTGCTTTTCACTGTAACAATTTCATGCATGGCCTTTTTGGTTTCCCGATACTCCCGATAAGCCTTTTTCTTGTCTGCCGACAACCGCTGAAACTCTGCTTTCAGCGTATCCATTTTAGGGAGCTTTGCCGCGGACAGCAAACGTCGGAAAGTATCCTGCGCCGCCCGGTAGGCGGCAATATCCGCTTCATGCACCGCAAGATATTTTTTGCTGTACTTCGCCGCCTTGTATCCCTCAAACACAGGCCGGGCTTTCGCATAATCTACCACAGCCGCCTTTAGCTCTGCGTTGATGCGCATAGCGGATTCGGCGGCTTTTATGCTGTCTGAAAGCGTATGGAAACGGTTGGTAAGCTCTGCGGTCTTTTGCTCCAAATCTGCATATTCCAGCAAACCATTTTCCTGCAAATACTGTAAAGCTGCCGCCATCTGCTTGAGGTTGAATACCTTTGCCCAGCGTTCATAAGCCGGGCCTTTTCCGGCTTTCATACGGGCTTGAATATCCACAATCAGATTGACCTTGCGCCGTTCCTGCGGAGCGGCTTTTCCCTCAATCGCCGCTTGTATATCCTCCTGCCCGTAGCCCCCTTGCCAAGCGTAGAAGCACGGAGCCGGGTAAAGCGTTCCTGGCCCTCTACCCGAAAGCTGATCGTGCCGCCGCGCCCCTGCTTGATTTCATAACCAGCCGCCGTCATTGCCTGTAAAAAAGTGTCCATATCCGGCGGCTTCATTGCAAGGCAAATATCAATCTGCGCCTTTAATTTCTCTTGAAAGGTGGGCGTCTTGTGACCGCCGAGCCATTCCCCGTAATGCTTGAATTTTCCCTTGCTGTGGCGTTTCGGATTGGTGATGACAGACAGTCCGTTTTCAAGGCATATCCGGTCGGAGAGCCGCCGCACCGCACGGGCCGAACCGATAAAATCCCGGAATTTCCGGGCGCAGTCCAACGAGGTTGAATTGTAGTAAATATGGCAATGAGGGTGGGGACGGTCAGCATGGGAAACCACGAAAAAGGCATATCGCCCTTTCGTCCAGCGCAGGGCAAGGTCATAGCTGATTTTAAGGGCGGTTTCCGGGTCTGTTTCACCAGGCAGGAACGCCTGTCGGATTTGATAATACAGCACATCATTCTCCCGTTTTTGCTCCCGCCCGGTAATAGCCTTATATTTTGCTTTAGAGAGTAAAAATTCTGCGTCAGCCGTGGCAGGGTCACATTCATAGGCAAGAATTAAATTGCCGCCCCGGGTCTTATCTGGATTTTTCCCGTAGTCAAAACCGTCCTTTAAAGTTTCCATAATGGTCATGCCACTTCCTGTATGACGAGTCATAAGGCGGGTGGTTGCCATGTGCGTTTCCTCCTTTCCTCGAAAAAACAACTTCGGGCCAAGTTGACCCGAAGTTGCTCGGCAGTTCTGTTATGCTGCTGTTAGCTTACAATGAAAAAGCGAAGTGAACTATTCAGGCTGTGCAGTCCGTCAATCAGGTATTCCGCAATGGCGGGAATCCCAAGGGGAGAAATTAAAAATGACAGAAACAGGAACACGCCGAAGCCCAGCTTTTCACCGCTTATCAGCAGGGCAATACTGATAAGAACGCCTATCCCGGAAACCACCTGTAAAAGAGCGGCGGCATAGCAGAATACAAATTCAATCATGGGTGTTACTATCGTCAGCAGAACCACAAACGGTGCGGCGATAATCTTAAATATTAGCTTGATAAACTTCATAAAAATTCTCCTTTTATTGAGTGGCTTTCTTGTTGTATCCTACCTATATTTTACCATTTGAGGCAGGGTGCAACAATGTTGTCGAGGCCGCACCGATATAGTTTTATACTCATCTTATATTGTATTATTTTGGTACATGTTGTATATTATTATTAAAGAATTGGAGGTGTACAGCATGCATAATGTCGAAATTAAGAATTGTAATAATATTACTATGGGACATTTTAAAATATGTCCAGAGAAGCTAAATATCAAATATGGAATTAACGGAACTGGAAAAACAACAATTTCAAAAGCAATTGATTATTTTAGTGACAATGATAAACTGCAAACGCTAAAATCCTTTTATAGTGAAGATTCAGCCTCTATTACAATAGCCCCAGCTTTCAATAACGTCTTGATTTTTGATGAAACTTTTGTAAATCAAGTGGTTTTTAAAGAAAGTGAAGTTATAGGAAAACCCTTTGAAGTGTTCATTAAAACACCAACCTATGATTTGAGAAAAGCAAAATTAGATGAACATCTAGCAACGTTGAGAAAACTAATGGAAGAAGATAACGAAGTTGTCGAACTAAGGGACAAGTTATCAAAGTTACTCGGAAAGTTTACCACAACTGCCAGCGGAAAACTTAGCAAAAAAGGTGCATTAGGTAGTCTTTTATCTAAAAACAATCTTTATAATATACCAACTCAATTAGAAAGTTATCGACCATTTATTTCGGATTCAGATAACAACATAAATTGGATTGCATGGAAAACGCAAGGTGACAAATTTGATACTATTGATAAGTGTCCCTTTTGTGCAGAATCATTACCTCAAACTCACGAGGAACAGAAAAAGGTCTTTTCTCAAACATTCAAAAAAAGCGATAGCCAAAATTTGAAAGAAGTTATGGATTTATTGGAAAGTTTAGAGGTTTATCTTGACCCTATTCAGTTTAGTACGCTTATTTCCTACATAAAACAAGATACTCCAGAAGATACAATACAACTGGTTATTAACAAGTTATACACTGAATTTGATCTTCTTTTAAAAAAGTTCGATGCAATGATTAATTTCGGTAAAAAACAAATCGCAATTGCTGATATATCTACTCTTGATGCCCAAATAAATAATATGGAGATACCCGCTGAACTTTTAGTGTATTTTGGTGGGGACTTAATTACTGGCATAGTTGGTCGAATAAATGCAAATGTCGAAAGCCTAAAGGCAGAAGTCGGAAAAATCAAAGAAGAAATGGGTTCTTTAAAGGGTGTTATGCAGGCCACAATAAAGGAGTCTCAAGATGATATTAATAGGTTTTTGAAAACAGCAGGTATTAACTATGAGCTTGAAATACAAGCAGAGGACGAATCCAACAGTAAAACAATATTAAAACAGTGCTTTAGCAACGAAAAAACAGATGTTTCAAATATCAGAAACCATTTAAGCTGGGGAGAAAAAAATGCATTCTCGTTAATATTGTTTATGTACTATGCAAAATCGCAAAATCCAGATCTAATAATTTTAGATGACCCTATCTCGTCATTTGATAGCAATAAAAAATTTGCAATATTGCATAGATTGTTTAAAAAAGATATAGGTAAAAAGGATGTTTCTTTTGCTGGTAAGACAGTTCTATTGTTAACCCATGATTTTGAACCAATTATTGACTTTGTGATTATAGGGAAACTATCGGGTGATTCTGTTACATCTTCTTTTATTTGGAATGATGGCGGAACAGTTGAAGAGGAAGAAATTGACCCTGCTTCTGACGTAAAGCTAGTTCTTACAGAGAATAAAGAGATTGCTTCAAACCCGGATATTAATATTATAAGCCGAATTGCCGCTCTTAGAAAATGCTGTGAACTAAATGGCTGTGTTGGGGCGTGGGGGTATGCTTATGAAATATTGTCATGCCTAATTCATGGTAATGAAATAAAAAGAAAAATTGCAAATGAACAGTTTGAGGATATGCCACACCAGGAAATTGAATCAGGAATCCAGTTAATAAAAGAATACATTTCTGATTTTGTTTACGAAACATTGAAAGAGCATACATATACCCAACAAGGTATTAAGGAACTTTATCAGCAAGAGCACAATTCCTATTTTAAACTTCAATTGTTTCGAGCCATGTGTGAAATTTGCAATAAGATTAGAATGTGTCCGCAAGACAATGCATGGTACAAATTTATTGATGAAACCTACCATATTGAAAATGATTACTTGCATTACCTAGATGTTCGGAAATTTAATATTGTGCCAACATATATAGCAAGTAAAGTTGACGAAATGATGGCTCCACTATAATCATAATTTTCTTTAATAAAAAGTTTTCTTGTCAAAAAGCGGGGAGCGGCGGCATTGTGCCAACGCTCCCCGCTTTCCTTATAGCTGCACTACCGCCATAAGCTGTTTAAGTACCTCTGAAACCCGGTTCCATAACTCGGTATAATCTTTTTGCAGGGCAGCAATTTCGGACGGATAAACGCCGTAGGTATTGGCGTGAATCGCAACCTGATTCAGATTGTTGGCACATCTGCGTTGCAGGGAAACCAACTCCCGAACAGGAGCAAGGTCAACATTCAACACATAACCATTGAGTGCCATTTTGCGAATATACGCACTTAAATTCTGCGTTCCAGCCTGTGCCATACGTTCCCCAATGGCGGCGTATTCTTCATCACTCACCCAAACATAAAGAGGAACGCCCCGCCTGCGTTTGGAGCGGCTCACCGTTCCTCCCGTTCCCGGCTCCTGCGCTTTGCCGGCGGCTCCTTTACCCGGTCTTTCGGCCTTTCCTCCGGCATAGCCTGCGGAACAGGCAGAGGCGTGTTATTCGGAATCCCATCAATCATGTTGTAATTCTGCTCGGTCGAAAGCTCTGCATTTTTCAAATAGTTATCCTTTTCCATTCTAAAAAACCTCCTTTTTTATGACTTCGGGCCAAGTTGGCCCGAAGTGATTATCGGTCTTTTTCTGTGCCTTTTTCGGGAGCAGGACGGGTGACGTTGTCTTGTGCCGCCTGTTTTGCTCCCTCTACCAGCCGGGCGGCAATGGATTTACTTTCTCCCGGTTCCCACATGGGGGCTTTTCTGTCGGGATTGCCGGGAGTCGCCCGAAGCTCATAGTCGGTCATCTGCTTTTCTGTCAGAGGTGCGTCATATACAAGATAGCCCCATGCCAGAAAACGGCCCTGTTCCACACTTTCCCGCTTATCAAAGTTCACAAGATACAGTGGGCCGTTCTCCGTTTTGGGGAACGTACCAATGTCCACCGGCCTTTGTGTGGAATAATACTTGTAAGCTGTTTTTTCGGATACGCCGTAGTCATACTGATATTCGGAAACACGATTCTCATAATCCCTTGTGGCGGCGGCTTTATCGGTGGTATAGTATCCCCAATAATAATCGCGCCTGCCGCTTGCGTCCTCGGTAAACTGCCATGTGGCAAAGTGCTGTACCGCCTGCGGATTTTCCCCAAGAGCAAAACCCCGGTCATTCTCAAAGGCAATGGCCCGTTTGATTTCATGTCCTTTTACGTTATCGCTTATTTTTTCCTCCGTTTTCATACATGAAAATGTCACGCTGTTACACCCAAAAAGCGGGGACATGAAGCATAGATACCTTTTCCTTGAAACCGGGGCCGGAAAACCCCGGAAATCAAGGCTTTTTCAAGCAAACTTCGTGACACCTTACCCCTTGTTTTTGCGCCTGTGCCGCTGTTGGCGGCGGCGGTCTGCTTCGCGTTTTCCTTTCCGGCGGCAGGCTTCGGAGCAATAGGTCTGACTGGTGACAGGAAGATAGGCCGCACCACAGACCGGACAGGTCTTACGGGAAAGCACCGCAGGGTTTCCGGCTAAATCAGCTTCCAGCACTGGGTCAAGCGTAAGCACGCCTTTTTAAAATACTTGCAGTATGCGCCCGTCCAGTATTTATCCAGCATATAACAGCCGCCGTAATCAAGGGGCAGACAGCCATATTCCGGGTCATAGTTGGCGCACATACCTGTTACCAGCCTGCGGATTGCGGTGCGTTCCCGGCGGGTCAGTTCCCGGGGTTCGGCACTCATAGGTCTGACTTCGGGCCAAGTTGGCCCGAAGTTGCGCAAAGGCTTGTCCCAAAGACCAGCAAATAAAAAGACACCTATCCGAGAAAAGACTCGAACGGTGTCGCATGAAAAATGGGCGCAGTAGCCTTCTAGTGTTGCATTAAAGAAATAATTACAGTTTGACATGGAAAAAATTATATAATGAAAA
>NZ_WSFU01000026.1 GCF_016820635.1 Anaeromonas gelatinilytica
AGAGTAGAAATCATTACAAATCTCTACTCTGAAAAAAGTCTAACTTTTTGGGGTCACCTTAAATATCTGGGCTATCTTTTATAATCTGAACTTGTTTATGTTAGTCTAAAAGTGTTTCATTCCACAGTTAGTTGAAAGCAGTGTCGAAATATGTCATAATAGTTACATCATATTGTAATCTCTCGAAAAAAAGAGATACCATTTGTAGATAAATCATCAATATCTAAAGTTTGTATTGATGATTTTGCAATCAAAAAGCGTAGTACCTATGGTACAGTTATAATTGATATTGAAAGTTGTATGAGGATGGTTATTCAATAAGTGCAATAGCAAGAACAACTGGCTTTGTCAGAAAAACAGTAAAAAGATACCTAGATCCAGATGTTTCGGTTGTACATGCATCCTATGGTACGACAAGAAAAGCCCTTTAACTCCATTTCACAATGATATTGATAAATTACTTGAAAATTGTTTATTAGCTTCCCATTATGCTCATAACCTTGATTGTGAACTCAAGGAACTTCAAGATATACTATTCGATAATATATGCACTAACAATCTCTCCGTAATAAGCGGTATGAAAATCCTTGTTTGCACCGTGAAATGAACTATCAACATTCTGTGGGTGAAATGTATTCTTGTTTTCTTCTGTAATTTCACTCTCATCTTGTTTTTGCTTGTATATAACCCTACACTCAAGTGTCAAAGGAAGTTCCTTAATAGCAGGAACAGAAACATTATTAGGTGTTTCAAGTGTCAAGTTAAGTTCTTTGATTTTATCAATTGCACCACCGGACTTTGTTCCGCAAATTCCCAATATATTTTTGTCAAAAGCACCATATGGTATGTTTATTGTGAATTCAGGATTTTTTTCGAGTTGATGTTTTGTAAAGCGATTTTCTCTAACGAAAACTGTAAAAATCGGTTTTGACCATTCAATTCCGAGTGCACCCCAAGCAATAGTCATAGAGTTCACTTTGTCATCTACCTTTGTGGTCAACAAAACGCCTGTTTTGACCGCTTTCATAATCTCATTAGCATAATCAAATACTTCAATTTCTTTTTTCATAGTATTATCCTCCTTGCATAATTTATGTTTATATATTATACTAGAATAAGTATATTAGCAAGTATGCACTTTTTAGGTAGATACTATTGAAAAGGAGAGTTAGAATGGATCAACAAAAAGAAGTCTATTCCAAGCCATTTGAATATACATTGTCCTTGGTGGGAGGAAAATGGAAAATGCATATTCTTTTTTGGCTATGGCACCGCAAAGTGATGCGGTATAGTGAGATAAAAAGAGCTCTTAAAAATATCACGCATAAAATGCTCAGCAATCAATTGAAGGAACTCAAAGCTGATGGGCTAATCACTCGGAAAGAATATCCACAGGTACCACCTAAGGTGGAATACCGACTTACGGATAAGGGGGAATCCCTTATGCCAGTGTTAGACGCTATGTGTAAATGGGGACACCAGTTTGTGGAATAATAAGGTTATATATTTTAAGAGATCTGCTTTTACAAGTCTCTTAAAATATATACAAATGGCACTAGAATACAAATCTTAATGCCATTTGTCTTTTTTCAGAAATTCATAAATACTTAATAAATTCCACTAAGGCATCAGAATTATCTATCCATCTATAAATAGTATCTAACTGACTTCTATTACCTGCCTTAAGTAATTCCATATCCGCCGAAATATGTCCTGCATCAAGAACATCTTCAATAGCCGCTTGTCTTTCATCTATTAAATCAATAGTTGTGCTTATAATCTCAGTTCTCTATTCCTGATACCGGATTCTTTCAATTAATGATTCTTTTCTGATGTTTCTGCTTAAAACAAATGACAAAACTATCTGCAATATTGTAATCACAGCTATCATAATTACAATCTCTAATAATGGAAAATGGTAAATATTCAGTCCTATCCAGCTTTGACTTTTACCATAACAGAACATCGCATATCCGGCAGGTATACCTACTGCCATCGCCACTATAACAGTACCTATTGTGAATACAAATCCTTCCATTTGGAACATACGATTTAACTGCTGGTTTGTCATACCAATTGCCTGTAAAACACCAATCTCCTGTTTTCTCGTAATTATACTTACTATCAATGTATTTGTCATATTCATAAATCCGATGATCCCCAGAATTGCAAGTAAGGTGTAAGAAGCCATTTTCATCATTCTTGTACTGAACTGCGATGTTTTTAGTGCATCCTGATACGTTTCCAGTTCCACATGCTCCTTATCTGTTAGCAGTTCCTTTAATTCCTTTTGGACTGTTGTCAGATTATTTTCTTCACAGTCCACCCAGATATATCCGATTCCATCTTCTGTAAATCCCAACTTCTTATAAGTATCTTCTGTGATTCCCCAATCCTGATCGCAATTACCAAAAGAACCTTGTATAGTACCGGTAAAAGATACCTGCGATATACCATTTTCTAATTGTGTCAGTATATTCTGATTTAACGAATATCCATAGTCCTCCATAAAATGAGACCATCCATATAATATACCATTTTCCTCAGATGCAGTATCATAATCAAGAGTGCCCATATTTCCTCCACGGCTTTTAAAATTATTAAAGTCCTCTTCATTCAAAACTGCAACAGATGACATGTTTCCCGTTTCCTGACCAGTTTCATCTGTTTCTTTCAAAGCAAGAACTTTTCTTGTCCGCACATCTGTTACTCCATCAATCTGCTTAATTTTTGTAACCAAATCAGTCCCAAGCAGATTTTCTTTTAAAATACTATCCAGATTATTTTCAGGATATGCAGTATCATTTAACGAATAGTCTAATCTAATTAGAAATTGTCCGTACTCTACGCTTTTCCTTGCATCATATTCATTGTCCATATTCCCCACAAAATTAGCGATAACAACAAATAGTACGCAGGAAAGCCCCATAGTACAAACAGTAACAATTGTTCTTTTTCTATTTGCAGATAGACTTGCCAAAGTCATTTCTTTTACTCCGACAACTTTTTTCCCTTTTCTTAAGCTTCTTTTTCTACTTGTATTTTCCTGATATCGCATAGCTTCAACAGGCGATATCCCTGCAACAGTTTTCATTGGTTTTCTAATTGCCAAGTAAACTGTAAGGAACGAAACAACTACGACTAAAATTAAAACAGGGACTGAAAAAATAGAAACTTCAATTAAATCTGCTCCTGCCCTCAGAGAATTTGATTGTTCCATAAGCCATGAAAAAGTAAATTTACTTAAAATGCAGCCAATTATCAGACCAACAGGAACTCCAATCCCTGAAAGCAACATTCCTTCTATCATAACCACTCTTTTCAATTGCTTCTTTGTTGCTCCAAGTGCTTTCAATTTTCCATACTCCTGAATCTTTTGTACAATACCAACCTGGAAGATATTATATATAACGATTACAGAAAAAATAATTACACAAAAGGCAATCAGCAATCCGCCTAATATTGTCTCCATTCCAGGGTCTAATGACCACATCAGATAATAATCGTTTACCGATACTTTTTTTTCAGAAATTCCGCATTTTATTGCCAGTTCTTTTAATAAATCTTCTGCTTCATCACTTGTTATATCAACGGAATCATTTAACCTGAAATAAACCGAATAATAACGTTTATTAGCAGCTACTTGATTTTCATAATATTCCTCTGACACATAACCAACATATGTTTTCTTAGTTGTCTCCGCCACACTTTCCTTCAGCAATCCACTGATTACCAATTCCTTCTTTTCATAAGTGCTATCAGAATCCTTTCTGCTGTTTAAACTAATCTTATCTCCTATTTGTAGATTATCATATCCAAGTGCCTCAAAAAAAGATTTTTCTGCTATAATCTCATCTTCATTTTCCGGAAAAGCTCCTTCATCCAAATACTCAGACAGATTCGTTAATTCATAAGTTGTCTTATCTGCATAATATAGACTAATATCACTTTTATTTATTACTTCCCCGACAAATGCCATTTTCCCAATATCCGTAAATTCGCTTCGAAGTTCCATTTCCTGAATCTGTTCTTCATTAATACCTTTATAAGTTCCATAATAACTGCCATAAAGCTGTTCTGTATTCGTACGATTTGATTTTATGACTCCATAACAAAAGGTGGCTATGATAGTTAAAAGCATAGTAGTCAATATGATAGATACTATAATCAGTATACTTCTTGTTTTATTCTTTTTATCATTATTTACTGCAAGTCCGGTTATGGTATTCATTATTGCTCCACCACCTTCCCGTCTTCAATCAGGATGGTCCGGTCAGCAATCTGGGCAATATCCTCGTCATGTGTAATCATTACAAGAGTCTGTCCATATTTTTGTGCAGACATTTTTAAGAACCCTATCACTTCATCACTGGTCTTTGAGTCCAGATTACCGGTAGGTTCATCTGCCAAAAGAATATCCGGCTTTGAAGCTAATGCCCTCGCAATAGCAACTCTTTGCTGCTGTCCTCCGGATAATGTATTAGGAAAATTATGCAGCTTCTGCTCAAGACCAAGGGTCTTAATAATATCCTTTACAAATGTTTCATCTACTTTTTTTCCGTCCAGCCCAATTGGTAAAACAATATTTTCCCATACGTTTATGGATGAAACTAAATTGAAAGTCTGAAAAACAAATCCTATCTTTCTTCTACGAAATACTGCCAGTTCATCCTCCTTCAATTTAAATATATTTTGATTCTTAATATAAACATTTCCTTTCGATGGTGTATCTAAACCTCCAAACATATGCAATAATGTACTTTTACCAGATCCTGATTTTCCAACGATTGCAACAAATTCCCCCTGTTCAATTGAAATATTTACATTTTCCACAGCATTTACCTTTGTTTGCCCTGATCCATATGTTTTATACAGATTTTCTGTTCTAAGAATTGTCTCCATCTTATTTACTCCTTTCGATTCTATCTCTTTTATATATGAATAGAATACAATGTCAATATTTCAATCGGCTTTCAAAATAACAAAAAAAGTCTTACAGAATTGTAAGACTTCTATATACGATAAGGTAATTGAATGATAAACTTGGAACCCACACCTTTTTCTCCTGATGAGACACTTATAGTTCCATTATGTCTGTTAATGATCTCGCGAGTCAGATATAATCCCACACCGGATCCCGTCTGTGCTTTTACTTCCTTGGAATTTCCCCTATAAAATCTTTTAAATACTTGATTATAATCACACTTTGGTATTCCAATTCCTTGGTCTTCAATTTCTATCCGTAGAAATGTGATTCTTTTCATCATTCTAATGATAATACAGGTGTCTGTGGGACTATACTTAATCGCATTATCAAGAATATTAATCAATGCTTCACTTAACCATTTCTTATCATGAGGTAACATTAACTCCTGTAAATCCTCATCTGCATCCATCTCTATCTGAATTCTTTTTTCTTCTGCTTTCAAATGCACTCTATTAACAGCATCAAGAATGGTCTCAAAAATACACAGGTTTTCCATTTTTATTTCAACCATACCCGTTTCCATTCGTGATATATTAATTAATGCTTCTAGCAAATTTTCTATGCCCTTTAGCTGAAGGTTACGTCTATATGAAAATTCCTTTTTCTCGTCAGGATTTAAGTCATCCTGTTGCAGTATTTCAAAGCTGGTCTTTAATGCCGCAACCGGTGTCTTTAGTTGATGAGATATATCTGTAACAAGCGACTTTGTTTCTTCTTTTTCTTCGTATATCCGTTTGCTTAATAGTTTGAGATAATCACCGAAAGATTGGATATTGAAATATAGTTTTTCAGTATCCTTATTTATAAAATCGTTGGAAGAGATATCTGGTATATCATATATTTCTTTTCTATAATTAGATAATACTTCTTCTAATCTACCTATTTCCATCTTTCTTTTTTGTTTTTCAATTATACAAATAGCCCAAATGATGAGCACACATGTTATGTAAAGTATAATTGACAATGTAATTATTTGAGTACATTGTTCCTTATATAGCTGGTAAAGCGCATTTTGATTTTCTAATTGATATCCATAGTCTGCTAATATTTTCTCTCCAGCTTCTATGTTCATATCTTTAGAACCTTTTAGTATTCTTGTAGCACTTTGTATCATGTCTTCCTCGGATATCATCTTGCACAGAATCCGAACTTTATCTTGATAATTCATATACTCCATTCTTATTGTGACAAAATCGAATAATAAAATAGCCAGAAATAGTATAACTGCTATCACAATATAAAAACTCTGTCTATTAGATTTGCATTTTTTCATTTCTTTACGCATTCCTTGTCCCAGATATATCCGATTCCTCTGATATTTTTAATATATTGTGGATTTGTTGGATCTCCTTCAATCTTTTCACGAAGTCTTAGGATATTGACTGCAATTGTATTTTCTTCTACAAAATCTCCTTCCATATCATACAATTGTTCCAACAGTTGTCTTTTTGACATAATTTGTTTCGGGTGTCCTATGAAAGCCTGTAATAGCTTCCATTCATTTTTCGTTAAGGATATTTCCTCCCCACATTTCCAAATCTGCATTTCATGAAATGAAAGTCTTATATCTCCTGATTCAGTTATCCCGCTATCAGTAGTTAATTGCTTTTTAAAAAATGCATTTATCTTTAATGAAAGAACAGATAAACTAAACGGCTTTGCAATATAGTCATCCGCTCCCGCTTCATATCCCATAACTTGATCTATTTCCTGATCTAATGCTGTCAGACATATAATATGAACATTGCTTTTTCTTCGAATCATTCTTATTAAATTCAATCCATTTCCATCTGGCAATGTTATATCACATATAATTAGTTGTATCTCATTTCTCTCAAAGTTCTTACTTGCTTGCTCTATGGTGGTACAAGGAATAACTTGATATCCTTCTTTTTCAAGGGTAAATGCAATACCACGATTTACACTTTCTTCATCTTCTAATAACAGAATTGTATTCATCAGACACCTCCATAGTCGAAAACATAAATTTAAGTTAAATATAAATTCTACAGTATAACCATACCATGTTTCTTATTTGGTCATCTGTATATTTACCCAATATAATTCATCTCCATCCCAGATCATACACTAATAAATTTTCTTATTTTTATTATACATCATTTTATAATTTTAACCAGCAACGTAAAATCGGCCAGAGATTTGATCCCCACCAATTATATATATTTCAATATTTCTGCTTTTCTTGTTCCACTAAATTGTTCCATTACTAGTTATATACCGTATATGTAGAACCGGATCCTGGCAGTCTTGGGCCGAGGGGACGAGCACCAGTTAAAAATACTACACATGCTTACTACGTCTCCCATTATTATATTTGCTTATTACCCTATGAGATTCATCTGAATAAACCATGCTATAAACAACACAACTGCTATGCTCCATATGGAGTAAAGCACGCGGACAAAAATGCTTCGTTTTTTAAGCCATAAGTATACTGTTGAAACAATTCCGCACAGTCCGGAAATGGCTATCATAAATGCTCCTATCTTATAAAAAGATATCACCCTTCCCAAACCAGCAGTACAATTCAAGCCTCCGAAAACTTCATTCATGTAATCTATATGATAAATAAATCTGATAATCATAAGTACAAACAGAATGAACACCGCAACAGCAGGTATATTAGTCAGAATTAGGCGTTTATCCTTCTTCATTATACCCGGTATAATAAAAATACTGGAAACAATAAACCCTATTAGACTTGCAGATATAAAAACAGTATTACAAACAATTGCCATTCAGTACCTTCATACCATGGTACTCGTACGTACGATGTATAAAACTGCTTGGGCGAATAATACAAATTATTGCCCTTTTGTATAAACTTAATATATCCAAGATCTTTTTCCCTATAAGCGTCTTCTCCTACAGGGACCAGCTTTTTCCCATCTATTGCAAATCCATCAGTTGGATTTCCTGTAATATGTTTTGAGCCACTCAAAAGAATATTAATAAATTTGTCCGAGCCTTTGAATCTGACTTACGTACAGTTAAGATCCATATATTTACATATGATATTTTCACAAAAAAATCATAGCTAAATTCCCTAAAATAAGTTAAAATATTTTTTGTCCAAAAAATAAACTT
>NZ_WSFU01000082.1 GCF_016820635.1 Anaeromonas gelatinilytica
CTTTATTCCTTGAGAATAAGGTCCTATTGCTCCTGGTGCATTTTTTGTTGATACTACTTTTCTCTCTGACATATAAAACATCTCCTTTTACTTTTTCTTTTTATTATATGTTGTGTCTTCTAATGGAAGACTAGTTCTAAACTTGCTATCGTATTTATAATATGCTCCTTGAACTGCTGGTGCCGTAGGTATTGATGCAATTTCTCCTATTCCTTTAGCACCAAAGGCCAATTCAGAATCATTTTTCTCTATAATGATAGACTCTATCTCTGGAACTTTATTAGCTCTCAATAGACCTAATTTACCAAATTTAGCTCTAGGAACAGAGTCCTTAATAGGATAATCCTCTGTTAGAGCATAACCCAATCCCATGACAACTCCTCCTTCAATCTGTCCCTCAAGATTCTTAGGATTAATTGCCTTTCCTATATCATGGGCTGCAATTACCTTTTCTACTTTTCCACTTTCATCCAAAGTCACTAGATGAACAGCATAGCTGTAGGCTACATGACTTACTGGATTTTCCTTATCGGAGCCCATTGAATCTGTTACTCCTTCATACTCACCATAAAAGTCTTCTCTTTCCAATTTCTCAAGAGAATTTTCTTTCAAGGCATCCTTGAATTTCAATGATGCCCTTCGCACTGCTTCTCCAGTGAAAAAAGTCTGTCTTGAAGCCGTACTCATCCCGGAGTCAGGAGTTATTCCGGTATCTGGAACATCTACTACTACTAACTCTGGCGAAATTCCTACAGTTTCACATAACATTTGAGTAACTACAGTTCCAAGGCCTTGTCCCATACATACTGCTCCTACCCTTATGTGAACTTTACCATCAATTACAGTTAATCTACATCTTCCAAAGTCTGGTACTCCTACACCTAAACCTGTATTCTTAATAGCTGATGCTATTCCAGCATAAGAATGTTTTTCATATTCATCTTTAACAGCCAATAAACACTCCTCTATTGCTGTAGAATCATCTGCTATTTGACCATTTGGAAGTATATCTCCTGGTTTGAGAGCATTTTTATATCTTATCTCCCAAGGAGAAATTCCTACTTTTTCGGCTAAAAGATTCAAGTTAGATTCTGTGGCAAATATTGTTTGAGTTACACCAAAACCTCTATAAGCTCCTGCTGGAGGATTATTGGTATAAACTGCCATACCCTCGATATCCACGTCTTGATAGTTATAAGGTCCAGCTGCATGAGTACATGCCCTCTGAAGCACTGGTCCACCTAAAGATGCATAGGCTCCAGTGTCTGCAATAACCCTTGCCTTATAAGCTGTTAATTTTCCATTTTCGTCACAAGCTGTAGTTACTTCTATCTCCATAGGATGTCTCTTTGGATGGATAACTAGGCTCTCCTGTCTCGTTAAAGTTATTTTGACTGGCTTTTTAGTATACCATGCTAATAAAGAAGCATGATGTTGAACACTCATATCTTCCTTTCCGCCAAAGCCTCCTCCAACTAATTTACATATAGCTCTTACCTTTTCTGGAGGTAAACCCAATAGCTCAGAGCATTCCTTTTGTACTGCATATACTCCTTGACATCCAGTATATATTATCACTTCGTCGCCTTTACTTAATGCCAATGCACTTTCCGGCTCCAAAAATGCATGTTCAGTAAAGGGAGTAGTATACTTCTTTGTTATAGAATATTTAGACTTTGCTATGACTTCATCTGCGTTACCTCTCTTAAGTACTTCCTTAGATAGTATATTACCATTTTCATGTATCTTTGGAGCATTTTCAGCCATAGCCATTCTTGGAGTTGACATAGGTTTTAATTCTTCATATTCAACAACTATTAAATCTAAAGCCTCTATTAAAGCCTTCTTAGTCTTAGCAGCAACTAATGCCACTGCATCTCCTAAATACCTCGTCTCTTCTCCCACTGCTATCATTGCTGGCCAATCTTTAGTTAAATGTCCAATATATCTCTTCCCAGGTACATCCTCTGCAGTCAATACTGCTTCTACTCCAGGATGATTTTGTGCTTTAGAAATATCTATGCTCTTTACTAATGCTCTTGGATATTTTGTCCTTAAAGCACTTCCATATATCATTCCTTCAACCTTCATATCATCTACATATTCTCCTGTGCCAAGTACCTTCTCGTCAACATCTACTCTCTTCATTCTATCTCCAATATTACCCTTGGTATCTAACTTTTGAGGAATTTTATCTTCTCTAAAAACCTTAGCAGCTAATTCTATAGCCTCGACTATCTTCACATATCCTGTACATCTACATAAATTTCCGATTATCGCCTTTTTAATATCCTTTTCTGTAGGATTTGAGTTTTTATCTAATAAAAATTTAGCAGCCATAACCATTCCTGGTATACAATAACCACATTGAACAGCACCAGCTTTCCCAAAGGACCAAGTATACACTTCTTTTTCTCTATCCGATAATCCTTCTACTGTTGTAATGTTCTTTCCATCTACATCTGCTATGGTCAGAACACAAGCCTTCATCTTCTTACCGTCAACTAATACAGTACAGGCGCCACAAACACCTTCTCCGTTACATCCATTTTTCACTGATGTTAAATCAGCATCATCTCTTAAGTAATCTAATAATCTCTTATCTTTATCTACACTTACTGAATCTCCATTCAAATTAAAGCTAAACATTACTATTAACACCTCCTAACTTTACTCTCTTAATAAACTTGCCTTTTTGCACATCTCCAATTATTTTTCCTCTTGAAAATACTCTATTTCCCCTCAATAATACATGTTGAATCTCTCCATGAATCTCATATCCTTCATAGGGAGTATAATCTACGTTGTGAAATTGATTTTTTGCTGTAATAACTGAAGACTTATTAAAATCCCATATCACTAAGTCTCCATCACTTCCCACTGCGATATTTCCCTTTTTAGGATATAATCCAAATATTTTAGCAGGGTTGGTTGAAGTCAATTGAACTAGTTTATTTATATCTATCTTTCCTGTCTTTACTCCATAGGTATACAAAAGAGATATTCTGTGTTCTACCCCAGGTATACCGTTAGGAATTTTACTAAAATCATCAATCCCCAGTTCCTTTTGTCCCCTGAAGTTAAAGGAACAATGATCAGTACCTATGGTATCTATCTCATTTAATTTTAATCCTCTCCATAGACCATCTAAATTTTCCTTATTCCTCAATGGTGGAGATAAAACATATTTTGCTCCTTCAAATCCCTCTAATTCATAATGAGAATCATCTAGAATAAGATATTGGGGACAAGATTCGACATATACTTCTGCTCCTCTAAGTTTTGCTTTAATCACTTCTTCTAAACCTTTCCTAGTACTCAAATGAACTATATATACTGGAGCATTTGCCATTTCAGCTATTTGCAATAGTCTTGTAATTGCTTCTTTTTCTACTTCGATTGGTTTTGTGAGTGGATGATATTTAGGTGATTTCTTTCCTTGACTTTTAGCTTCATCAATTAAGGAATCTATTAGATCACCATTTTCACAATGAAAAGCAATAAGTACTCCTAATTCTTTACTCCTCTTAAGCGCCTTATATATATCCCCATCATTCATTTGAAGGATGTTCTTGTAAGTCATATATATCTTAAAGGATGTGATGCCTTTGTTCACCATATCTTCTATTTCACCAGAAACACTATTATTCCAGTCACTTATTGCCATATGAAAACCATAGTCACAATAAGTCTTTCCTTTAGATTTTCTGTTCCACTTATCCAATCCTTGATTTAGGGTCTTTCCCTTATCTTGAGTAGCAAAGTCTATTATTGTAGTAGTTCCACCTGCCAATGCTGCTTTGGTACCACTTTCGAAATCATCAGCAGTGGAATAGGTTTCAAAATCTAAATCAAAGTGGGTATGAGGATCTACCCCTCCTGGGAGAATATAACATCCTTTAGCTGATATTATCTCATCTCCATCTCTTTCTAAATCATCTCCAATTGCTACTATCTTTTCTCCGTCTATTCTTATGTCAGCTTTGTATTTATCTAAGGCAGTAACTATTGTACCCCCTTTAATAACTATAGACATGGTTATACTCCTTCCAAAATCCTTCTATTATTTAACGATATGGTATACTCAATGCATCAGTTGGACATTCTGTAACACATAATCCACATCCAAAGCATTCTTCTTTATCAACTTCCCATTTATCTTTAACTGCTATTGCGTCATATACACATACATTCTCGCAGATTCCACATTTAACACATTTGTCATGATCTACAGTAGGAGGTATTGAAGTTATTCTAAACTGTCTCTCATCAATTTTCTTATGAGTTAATCCTTTTATTTCATTTATATCTTTATATCCATGTTCATCTAAGAAATCATTTAATTCCTGAGCAATCTTACCATATATACTTGGTCCCTTTAATATCGCCTCAGTACAAACTTGAACCGCTGAAGCTCCTGCCATAAACATTTCAGCTGCTTCTCTACCGTTAGTTACTCCACCTACACCGATTATTGGGATGTCTACAACCTTAGATGCATCGTAAATACATCTCACTGCTAGTGGATGTATTGGTAACCCTGAAAGCCATCCATATCCAGTCTTACTTCCCATAATAGGTAGTCCGGTTTCTAAATCTATTGACATAACTGGTCCAAAGGAGTTTATCATTACTAGTCCATCAGCTCCAATTTTTTCTACAGCCTTTGCTATAGTTTGTATATCTGTATGAGGACTCATTTTCATAAATACTGGTACATCTAAGTGCTTTTTAGCTACTTTTAATGCATTTACTATCGGAGAAACATCCGTTCCCACATAGTGAGTTGAAAGCTCTACTGCATCAGCATAGGGTTTTACCATTGGGGCTACTTTTTCTATCTGATCTGCTGTATATCCCATTCCTATTATCAAAGGTACATCAGCTTGTCTTGCCTTTTTGTATTCTACTTCTAACCAATGTTCTATTGTATGCTCTGACCACAACTCTGTATTTAAGAAACCACTTTTTGTATTTCCCATACAAGGTCTAGGGACATCGGCTGGTTTAACAGAGACAGTTTTGGTAACTATTCCCCCTGCTCCTCCTTTCACAGCTTCAAGACATAAATCTCCATCTTTAGCTCCAGGACCTGCTGCTGTCATCACAGGATTTGGAAATTCAAGACCACAAAATTTAACACTAATATCTGCCATGATTATACACCTACTTTGGTTAATTTTTTCTTCATTCATAGTTGAAAAGGTTTTCTTGTTTTTTAAAATTATTCAATTATCTTCATTTGATTTTTCTATCCATAATTATAAATGCATAAATTTTAATAAATTACAGGAGAAAGAATATTCTTTCTCCTGCAAAAATATTACTTTCCACCCATTGTTAATAACATAACAGCCTTTGCTGTATGTAATCTATTTTCTGCTTCATCATAAATAACTGAATGAGATCCATCTATCACTGAATCTTCAACTTCATTTATTCTATCTGCAGGAAGTGCATGCATGTAAAGAGAATCTTTACTTGTTAAACTCATCATTTTTTCTGTACATTTCCAACTCTTATGAGCTTCTAACATATCATCTACTACTTCTTCACTTTGGTTATTTACCCAGCTACCCCAGTTCTTTGGTATAACCACATCTGCATCTCTATAAGCTTCTTCCATATCATGAGTTATTCTAAATGTCCCACCATTTTTCTCTGCATTTTCTTTAGCTTGTTCTATTGCCCAATCTGGAAGATCATATCCTTCTGGATAAGCTAATGTAACGTCCATTCCGAATCTTGGGAATAATAATGATTGAGTTAATGGTACTGATACAGGCTTCTTATGAGTTGTAGCATATGCCCATATTATTGATACTTTAACTTTTTTAGTTCTTCCCAATTTTTCTTGAATAGTCATTAAGTCCGCTATACCTTGCATTGGATGATATAAGTCGCACTGTAAGTTCATTACTGGTACTGTAGCATAGTTAGCCATCTCTCTTATATATTTATTTCCTTGCTCCCAAAAACAGTTTCTACAAGCTATTCCATGACCCATTCTTGAAAGTATAACTCCAGTATCTTTAGCTACTTCTCCATGGGCAATTTGCATTGTAGAAGTATCAAGGAAGTTACCATGTCCACCTAATTGAGCCATTCCTGCTTCCATTGAATTTCTTGTTCTTGTGGACTGCTCAAAAAACATTAAGAATATTGATTTATCTTGTAAATAAGGAGTTGACACTCCCATGGCAAATTTTCTCTTTAAATCAAAGGATACATCTAATAATGTATTAATTTCATCCTTAGTCCATTCTTGTAATGTTATAAAATCCTTTCCTCTAAAAGTAGTTTGCATTATAATTCCTCCTCATAATTTTTAATATTAAATTTATTATTTTGAATATTTATTAACATAAGTTATAGGTGTTAATGCATATAATGCTGCACATTTTACTAATTCTTCTTTCCACGTCTTTTCATTTGGAGCATGGGCTTGATCTTCATGTCCAGGTCCAAATCCAATACATGGAATATTGTATCTACCCATTATAGAAACCGCATTTGTTGAGAATGTCCACTTATCTACTAATGGTTCTTCATTAAATAAATTCTTATAAGAGTCTACTAATGTTTGACAGGCAGGATGTTCCTCTGGAAGTACCCATGATGGAAAATATGATTCTGTTGGGTATACTAATCCTGTATAAGATGGTCTATCGTATTTATACATTTCAACCTTAGCATTTGCTGCCTTTACTGCTGGTAGATTTTTGATTTCTTGTATAGCACCTTCCCAAGTTTCTCCATTAGTAAGTCTTCTATCTATTGAGATAATACATCCATCAGCAACTGCACATCTTGATGGTGATGAGAAGAATATCTCTGAAACTGTTAAAGAACCTTTTCCTAAAAACTCATCATAGTGTAAGTTTTCATGTAAAGCTTTTAATTCATTTAAAATTGGGGCCATTTTAAATATTGCATTTTCTCCCCTTTCAGGAGCTGAACCATGACAACTTACTCCTTCAGTAGTTACTTTTATCTCCATTCTACCTCTATGTCCTCTGTAGATATTTAAAGAAGTCGGTTCAGTTATAACTACAAATTCAGGCTTAATCTTACTTTCATTTATGATATATTGCCAGCATAGTCCATCGCAATCTTCCTCTTGAACCGTACCAGTTACTATTAATGTATAGTCACCTTCAAGACCTAACTCTTTGATGATTTTACCAGCATAAACCATAGAAGCCATTCCACCTTCTTGATCAGAAGCACCTCTACCGCCTATAACCTCATCATCTTCCATGCCTTCATAAGGATCAAAATTCCATAATTTCTTCTCGCCTACACCAACTGTATCAATGTGAGCATCCATTGCTATAACATGGTTTCCATGTCCAATATATCCTAGTACATTTCCCATAGGATCAATTTCCACCTTATCAAATCCTACTTTCTCCATTTCCTCTTTAATTCTTAGAACTACTTCCTTTTCTTGACAACTTTCACTAGGAAGACTAATCATATCTCTTAAAAATTGTGACATTTCTGATTCATATTTTTTTGCTAAATTGAATATTTCTTGAGCGTTGATTTCTTTTGCCATTTTATATCCTCCTCAAAATTTATATAATTAATTTTAATTTCTTTGTGAACTTAGTCTATTACTTTATGTCCATAAATACCTTCCCATACTATTTTTCTATAATAGTCTGGATCTGTATCTCCTTCTGTACTCACTACCAATATCTTAGAGTTTTCATCCAATTTTAACTCTTCTTTTAATTCTTTAAGCTCTTCATCCTTTAATATTGAATATACCATTCCAGTAGTTACTGCTCCTGACTCTCCAGATACAACTTTTTCATCTCCCTGTAATGGATTTCCTAATATCCTCATACCATCTGCAGATACGTATTCAGGACAAGAAATATATGCATCAGCATAATCATTTAATATTTCCCAACCAATAGGATTTGGTTCTCCACAGGCGAGACCTGCCATTATAGTATCCATGTCTCCAGTAACATTTGTTATCTTTTTATTTTTTGCTGATCTATACATACAATCTGCTTTATTTGGTTCAACAACCACTGTTATAGGTCTATCTTCTCCATATGCGTCTGCTATAAATCCCTGAACAGCTCCTGCGAAAGCTCCTACTCCTGCTTGTATAAACACATGAGTTGGTTTTTCAATATTTATCTCTTCCATCTGTTCTTTAGCCTCTAACATCAACGTTACATATCCCTGCATAATCCACTTAGGAACTTCATAATAACCTTCCCATGCAGTATCTTGAATCATCTCCCATTTATTTTCATTAGCTTTATCTAATGAAAAACGTACCGCATCATCATAGTTCATATCAGTTATACTAGCTTCTGCCCCAGTTGCCTTTATATTATTTAATCTGGTCTCAGAAGAACCCTTTGGCATATAGACAACGGCCTTTTGTCCCAGTTGCTGAGCTGCCCAAGCTACTCCTCTACCATGATTTCCATCTGTTGCAGTTACAAATGTAATATCAGCTAATTTTTCTTTTATTTCTTTACTTCTTAACATATCAAAAGTGATCTCCTCCATAGGAACATTTAATTTTTTAGATAAAAAGTTACCTATAGCGTAGGATCCTCCTAACACTTTGAAAGCATTTAACCCAAATCTATAAGATTCATCCTTTACTAGGATTTCAGAAACTCCTAATTTTTTTGAAAGTCCTTTTAATCTCACAAGGGAAGTTTTAGAATAAATATCAAAACTTTCGTGAAATCTTTTTACCCCCTTTGCACTTTCCAAACTAAAATCTTCTACTGAAGCTTTTTTACCATTTTCTCTTACTGCTTTATTAGTTATCCACTTAATGGTTTCAGCCATTTTCAAATCTCCTTTCTGACTAATCTCTTTTGCATTCACTAATATACAAAGCAAATATTGTGCCAATGTATTTAAAAAGAATTATTTTTAAAAGATTCTTTAAAAATTAAATCCTTAAACTTCAGTATATTATCGCTATGCTGAAAAACAAAAAAATATATTTTTTGTGTTTTCTTGTAATTAATAGTCATATATTGTCTATAAAATGAATTTTAAGAGATTTTAAATTATCAAAATGATAAATTATTATCATTTTGATAATTGTCCTCTAATGCCCGAATCAAATACCTCTGTATAAAATCCTCCGTTATTTTATTATCAAAATGATAATTAGCCTTACACTCTACTCCATAGCTTTGAAGAAAGTTCCCTAGACTTCGACAAAATTTCTTCTTCATCAACAACTAATACTTCTCTATCCTTCATAACTACCTTTCCATTGATTATTGTAGTATCTACACTTCTTCCCATAAATTTAAATAGTATGTGACTATCAAAAGTGTCTTCATTAAATGGAGTGTGAGGTATATAATCCACAATAATGATATCTGCAAGAGCTCCTTCTTTGATGATTCCTATAGGACTTTCTATATATCTATTGGCTATTTTTCTGTTATTTTCAAATATCATAGTGGGAACTTCTCCCCAAGCTATCCTAGGATCGCACAGATTATGTTTTTGTAAAAGGTTAGCAACCTTCATTGATTCAAACATATCACTAGTAAAACCATCTGTGCCTAAACCAACTAATATATCATTTTTTAACATTTCAATTACTGGGGCACATCCTACAGCGTTTCCCATATTTGACTCGGAATTGTGTACTACCATAGTGTTGGTATCTCTTAAAATGTCCATTTCTCTCTTGTTTGTATGTATTCCATGGACAGCTATAGTCTTTTCATTCAACATTCCAAAGTCATTAAACCTCTCAACTACTCTTTTACCATATTTATTTAATGAATCATAAACATCTGCGATTCCCTCGGCCACATGGACATGGAATCCTGCCTCTAAGTCAGATATAGCCTTAGCACATTTTTGCATAGTATCATTGGAAAGGGTCATTGACGCATGGAGACCAAACATTCCCTTTAACATATCATCATTTAAGCTATTAGCATGTTTTATAAAGTTAACGTTTTCATTTATTGCCTGCTCCATTATCTCCTTGCCATCTCTATCTGTCACTTCATAGCATAAATTGCTTCTAACGTTCATTTTCTTTGCCACTTCAGCTATAGTAAATAAACTGTCAGTTACAGCTCCTTGACTGGCATGATGATCAAATATAGTGGTGGTACCATTTTTGATGCACTCTAAATATGTATTTAGTGCACTGTATTTAACATCTTCTAATGTCAATTTCTTATCGATTTTCCACCATAGATTTTCTAATATTTCAACAAAATTTTTAGACTCTTTACTGGGCATCCCAGTTGCAAAAGAACTATATATGTGATTATGGGTATTAATCATTCCAGGCATAATAACTTTTCCATTAGCATCTATGTACTCTTCAGTAGAATATTTCTTCTTAATATTCTCTGTACTACCTATCTCTAGAATCTTATTTCCTTCTATTACCACAGAACCATCTTCCATATATAAATTCTTAGAATCTCTAGTTATTAACCTTCCATTTCCTACAATTAGCATATTTAAACCTCCTATTGTTTTAAGACTAATAGTACTATATCTATAAATAATTGCAATTTTTATGCCAATAATTAGTAGTTATAATCTTCAAACTATTTTAAATCTCCTAATTTTCTATATAAGGTTGCTATTCCAATTCCTAATTTCTTTGCAGCAATTTGCTTTCCCTTTGTATCCCATCCATATACATCTAATGTCTTTACAATATAATCCTGTTCTAATTCTTTCAATGTCTTTATCTTGTCAATATTATTCTTGTCAGCCTCTTCTCCTTTATAATATATTATATTTTGTGGTATCATATCTTTAGTTAAAAATCTATTCCCTTCCGCTAAATTTATCATGTATTCCAATGAATTCTCTAACTCCCTTACATTTCCTGGCCAGGGATAATCTAGCAAAATTTCTTTTGCCTCAGAATCAATGCCAATAACATTTTTATTAAATAAAGAATTATACTTTTTAATTTTTTCATCTAATATAATTTCAATGTCCATTCTTCTTTCTCTTAGTGGAGGAATATTTATTGGTATTACATTTAATCTATAATAAAGATCTTCTCTGAAGTTATTTTTTTCTATGAGCTTCTTTAAATCCCTATTGGTGGCTGCTATGACCTTAACATCAAGATCTATGGATTTGTTGGAACCTATTCTTGTAATTTTCTTTTCCTGTAATACCCTTAAAATTTTCACCTGCAAATGAAGGGGCATGTCCCCAATTTCATCTAAAAATATTACTCCCTCATTGGCTAATTCAAATTTTCCTACTCTACCATTAGGATTAGCACCAGTGAAGGCTCCTTTTACATAACCAAACAGTTCACTTTCCAAAAGTTCATCAGGAATAGCACCACAATTTATAGCTACAAAAGGCTTATTCCTTCTATTTCCTTCTGAATGTATAATTCTAGATACTAGTTCTTTACCTACTCCACTTTCACCAGTAATCAATACAGTGGATTTAGAGTCAGCGAATCTCTTTATTTTATCTTTAAGGGCAAAAATCTTCTTTGACTTACCCAAAATCATATCAGCTTTAATTTCCCTATGAGAATTAGTCAGTGCATAAGCATCTGCCTTTAACTTCTTTATTTCATTAAATATAAAAACACAATTGTAATCAGGAATCATGGAAGGTAATTGTATGATTTGTCCTAGTAAATCATACCTTTTATCTTCTATTTCGACAGTATACTCATCCTTACCCATTATGGATTCATTTTTAGCTATAAACTTAATTTTGTCTCCAATATTAGATAATTTAAGATTAAGTTGTTTTTTAGCACTATCATTAATATGAGAAATTTCATCGTTTTTCGTCATTATAATTCCTTTATCTACATTATCTATAATTCTTCTTAATGCAGTAATAGCCATTTTATTTCTTTCGATTTCCATATGTTCATATACTTTGGAGCCTATAAAATCTGAAATTTGTTCTAAAAACTCCAGATGTAAATTAATCTTTGACATTAGAACTCTCTTCTGTCTTTCACTGGAGCATACTAAACCTATAACTCCTATTACTTTATTATTCAATTTGATAGGAGTACTAATTTCTAATTCTTCTGTACAATGACCTCTATTCACACATCTTTCACATAGAGGATGAGCACCAGGATTTTCTATTATTTTATGCTCACCAGTCTTGATCACATTTTGATAAATATATCCTTCCGATAAAATATTTTCATTTATTCTGTCCTTAAATATTCCTGTTCCAGCAATTCTATTTAGCCCTAAGTCAACTATCTCCACATCTAGTTCAAGCACATTTGATAATACCTTTGCATATTTCATGACAACATCTTGAATTAGTCTTAACTTTGAACTTTTCATCAATATCATCCTTTATATTGTTATTATTTAAATATATTTTTACACTTGTATTATATACTAGATATTAATAGTCACCAAATAACTTGACAAATAATAAAGGACTTATTTCCACAATAGTTTTATAAAGCATACTTTCAGTTTTTATTTCTTTCTATATAAAAATCCTTAACAATGATATGCTTCTCAAGGTTAAGGACTAATAATTTTATTTTATTTTTACAAATGTATAAAACTCAATATCTTCAACCATTATCTCAGAATCAGATATATTCTCATATCCACTAATATAGTTGAACAAAATCTTTATTTTCACATCATCATTTTCATCTATATAACTCATTTCATCATGAGATAAATTTTTATCATCTATGTTTTTTTCTATAATATCTTTTATTATTTCATCTAAGTTTTTAGTATATAATTCTTTCTTATCATCCTTTATAATTATATTTCTATCTTCAAATATAATTGATATATTTTCCATATCATTTTGATTATAATTAGTATCATAGGTTCTATGTTCTGAAAAATAATCAAATTCCCCTATATCAATGATTAATCCCATATCATCTAAAGTATAATCAAAAAATTCTCTATTTCCTTGGTATCCTATATATTCATCTATTAATCTAAACCCAAATACATCTTCCATATCAGATTTCTTGAAATCTTCAGGTAGATATTTTATATCTTCTAAATCATGATATCTATCAAAATATTGTATTATACTGCTAACTTTCCTTTGATCTGATTCTTCAAACTCCTCTTCTGCTGAAGGAGGTTCAATTTTTCCCTTTTCGTCAAGTATATCATATTTTTCTAAAACTCCTTTAAAATGCTGATTTTGACTCCATTTAGATATAGAATAAGAGCTTAATGGTCCAAAAACAGATGCTATTGCTATAATTGCCAAAGTAGTAGTTAATGTAATATTCTTTATATCTTTTTTAATCGAATAATAAATCATCACAAGAACAATCCATATACCTATAATAACTACAAAATATCTATTTTCTGTTATTCCATAAACATTTATTCGTATACCTATTGAAAAAAACATCATTCCTAATAATGGTATAATAACTTTAGGAAATACAGATAAGAAACTTTTTATCCATTTATTTATTTTTCTAAGAGGATAAATAAATAATAGTACAATAGTACTTAATATTGAATACCATAATACTAAATTTCCTATAAGCCCCTGTGGTAATTCCATTGTTATAATAATCTCGCCAAAATACACATATAAGATGACTGTATATGCTAATAATAATGGTAGTACTATAAATTGTAATAACACCCTTAATACCTTAGGATAATCCTTATGAGCAATTTTTTCTTTCCTTTTAGGTATATCCGCTAAGAAAAAGGCTGGAGCAAATATTCCCGCTACAATGAAAGCTATATCAGAAAACACTCTAAAAGATATCTCTGCATTAAATAATAAATTAATAGTAGTTAATATAGCTGCTAATCCTAGATACAGGACTACTGAATATACATATGTAACTATAAACCTAGAAAACAGTTTAATTACATATATTTCATAATCATCTTTTTTGTTAATATAAGGAATCACTGTGAATATAATATAAAGAGCTATAGATAAAGCTACATATCTTGTTCCAGATATATAATTTATCTCCTTTAAAAATATGAAATAAAATACTACTAATATAACTGCTATTAGCAAATGAGATATTATTCTAATGAGTTTTTTTATATTATCTTTCTCTTCAAAATACACATATAAAGATAAACTCATCGGTATACCTAAAGCCGATACCATTGCTATACGACCATATAAATCCTTTACTTCTTGATTTCCATATCCTAAATGATTCATATAAATTAAAACTCCTACCGTAAAAGCTGCATATAATAATGATATTGGAAATCTTTGAAGACTATTAAGTAATTTAGTATATAATCCCTTGATTTTTCTATTAATATTAATAATTATCACCCCTATTACCTATTATAATATATACATTATCATTATTGAAAATTTTTTAAAATATGATAAAATATTTCTATACTCGAAATATTTTATTTCAAGAATATAAATAATAAAGGATGTTTTAAATGGTAAATTTGTCAGATGATTTAACTCCTAAAAAAATGCGAAAAAATATATTACACTTGGCTTGGCCAGCTGCATTAAGAATGTTTTTACAAAGTATCGTGGGTATAATAGATATTATTATGGTAGGAAGTATAGGTGCTCATGCCTTAGCTACAGTAGATATTAGTAATAGGTTTGTTTTTATTACCGTGGGTGTATTATCATCGCTAACTATTGGAGCTACAGCTCTAGTTGCACGATATAAAGGAGCTAAAGATGAAGAAAAAGTTGATAAAGTAATAACCCAATCTTTTTTAATGGGAATTATATTATCACTTATTATTGCTGTTTTAGGTTTTTTATTTGCTAAACCAATACTAAACTTCATGATGATGTTAATGGATAAAGGGGATCCTTATGTATTAACAAAAGGAAATATATATTTAAAAATTGTATTTACTTCAATGATTTTTGCATTGCCTACTATGATGCTCAATTCTATTCTCCAAGGTATGGGAGATATGAAAACGCCTCTTTATATAATGGTAATAACTAATGTCATAAATGTAATTGGTAACTATATATTTATTTATGGTATAGGACCAATTCCAGAAATGGGAGTCACTGGCGCTGCAATAGGTACTAGTTTAGGAAGATTAATTGGTTTTATTATTGGTATATACATATTACTAAGTAAAAAAACTACTATTAAAATAAATTTCAAAGAAATTAAATGGAGTTTTGACTGGAAAATTATAAGGGATATACTTCATATTGGATTTCCTGCTTCTGTAGAGGAATTAGTTAGAAGAGGAAGTCAAATCATTTACACGATTTTAGTTGCAGGATTAGGAACGATAACAATTGCAGCAAATGCTGTAGCAATGAATATCAATTCTCTCCCTATGATGATAGGTTTTGGTTTTGGATTAGCTTCTACTACATTAGTAGGCCAAAGTTTAGGTGCAGAAAAAGAAGAGTTGGCTAATGAATATGGTAAACAAACTACTGTTATAACTATGGTATTGATGATTATAGTATCAATCCCTATGTTTATTTGGGTAGAACCTATTATTAGACTATATTCTAGTGATCCTCAAGTTATTGAATTATCTAAACCTGTAGTAAGAATGGTAATAGGAATTCAACCTCTATTTGCAATATTCTTGGTTCTAGCCGGAGGATTAAGAGGAGCCGGAGATACTAGATATACTATGATTACTACTATAATTGGTAATTCTGCTGGAAGGGTATTATCAAGTCTTTTCTTCGGCTATATATTAGGACTGGGTTTAATAGGCTTTTGGCTAGGAATGGTTGTAGATATTGCTTCAAGAACATTATTGATATTCTTCAGATTCAAATCTGGAAAATGGAAAAATATTTATCATAAAAAAGAACACTTAAAAGAAAAAGTAGCCTAGGCTACTTTTTCTTTTATACTTTTATATAGAACTTAAGAAAAACATTCTAACCCTCTAGCTATGAAATCTTTAATATCCTAAAATACTATATGTAAATTATATTTATTCAGCTATATTAGGAAGTGTCGTATATTCTCCCCTATGATTTTTAAGTTTATATTCTTTATCATTTTTATCTATAATATAATAATCTGGCATAAGAGGTATTTTACCTACATTTGTTGCTATTACATACATAGGTTGTGCTAACCCTGTAGTATGTCCCCTTAATCCATCCCTAATAAGCTCTGATCCCTTTTCAACAGAGGTTCTAAAATGGTCAATCCCCGGTGCAGGTTCACAATAAAATAAATAATAGGGTCTTATGCGAGTAGCTAAAAGTTTCTGATGTAGTTCTCTAAATGTTTTTATATCGTCATTTATTCCCTTTAATAAAACTGCTTGATTACCTACATTAACACCAGCAGATAAGAGTTTATATACTGATCTAGCTGTTTGTTCTGTGATTTCTTTAGGGTGATTACACTGGGTATTAATCCAAATAGGTACTTCATGATATCCACCTAATACATCTAAAAGTCCTTCATTTATTCTTTGAGGTAAGACTATTGGAGTTCTACTCCCTATACGTATCATCTCTACATGAGGAATTGCCCTTAGGCTAGTAATTATATACTCTATTTTTCCATTAGATAGTAGTAATGGGTCTCCCCCTGTAACTAAAACATCCCTTACCTCTTCATGTTCTCTAATCCATCCCAAGCCTTCATCTATATCAAATCTTAAATTAATATCATGATTTACAACCACTTCTTTTCTAAAACAATGACGACAATATATCCCACATTGGTCAAGCACCGTAAAAGCTACCCTATCATGATACTGTCTTGCAATTGTGTCCGGTCTTTCCTCTTCATTATCCCTATTTTCTTTCCAAATTAAATAATCTTCAATACCGTATACATTTTTCTTTTCCTTAAGTGAAGGTACTACCTGTTTCCGGATAGGACAATTTGGATCATCAACATCCATTAGAGAGGCAAAATAAGGAGTTGTCCCCCATTTTGTGTTAAGAGTTTTAATAGCTTCTCTTTCATCATCCGTTACATTAATAAACTCCTCAAGCCTCTCTAATGTGTTGACAGCTTCTTCCAATTGTTCTTTCCATAAAATCATCTAACCTCTCCTTTATTAATTAATATTTAAAGAGACAGAAAATAAAAAATAAAAATTATTTTCTGTCTTTTATATTATTATTTCTATATAAACCTTAAAATTCCTTTTTTTCTTTTTACACTAAATCATTAATCTATTTTAAGCTAATTTTCTCCTGTAATTTTTATTCCAATTGTTTAGAAAATAAAAAAGAATCAGAGGAAGAATAATTATTCTTCCTCTGATTCTTTTTCTCTCCAATACATTGATCCATCTCTTTTTCTAAGAAGAAATTTATAATCAATCATACCTCTTCTAAGCATAAAGTAATCTCCAAATGTATGCCACTGATCAATAATATTATTTACTTCTTTCTCTTTATATTCTCTATCTTCTTCAAATTTTTCTGCTATATATTTTAATACTTCTATCTTCAATGCCCTTTTAGCTGGCCAACTAGTAACTCTTCCTTGTTCGTCTAAAAATTTTTTAAACTTAGACATATCTTTCACTCCTTATTTATATGACTTTTTTAATAAATGGATATATAATTAAAGCTAATGCTCCTCCAACTAATGCTGTATATAATTGTGGTAATGTAAAAGTAGCTATTATTACTGATGGAACTTTAAGTAAAAATAAAGGCAATATCGTCCTAACACCTACAGCTAGAAATGTAAATTTAAATAATGAAGCTAGAATTATACTAATCCATTCCTTTCCTTTGAATTTAAGCTTGTCATTTACTAAATAAAATATTACAACTAATAAACTATTTCCAATAATAATTATGGGTATCAATGGTGCTAATGCTATTATACCCAGCATAAATGCTACTGTAGGAGTTAATATACCTATAATTATTCCTGAAACAGGTCCTACTATTAAAGTTGCTAATACTAAAGTCATATTTACTAACGGTCCTACCAATGGTTGAGCAAACTGTCTAAAACCTATTTGAAATATAAGAGCTAATGATAATAATAAAGCTGTTCTTACTAGTTTTTTTGTACTCATATGTACCCCCTCTAGAAATCTTTATCTATATTATATAATATAGATATAATCTATAGCAAAAAATAAGGGCATTAATTTGCCCTTATTCTTTTTGCTTCTATTTTATTTTCTAATCTAACTTCCCTTATCATATAATTTATATACCCTAATAAAACATATATGACTATAACTATAGCCCACAATATTTGAAAATTTCCAATATATTTAAGTATACTAATACCTTTTCCAATACTAACAAGATAATTATCAATCATATTCATTGCTATAGCACTAATTACAAAAGGAAAAGTATATGCTGAATAACTTGGATAAAATTTTAATCTTAATAGTTTAGGCATTTGTAATAAACAATATAATGTCATAATCAATGCTATTATTGCTAAAAATACTATTATAAATAAATTTTTCTCAGTAAAAGAACTAATATATCCTGCCAATAAAAGACTAGCTGGAGCAGCAAATATTATTATAATAGGCTTTACTGCCTCTGGCACTTCCTTAATTATAGAATATCTATATATAACTAATGGTATTAGTGGTAAATACACTATAAATCCATACCAAAATATAAATCTACCTATATTATATAAGTTATAAGCTGGAGCTGTAACGCTTCCTACAACAATGCCTATATATAAAACAAAATAACTAGCAAATACATTTTTAATATTGAATTTAAACATATATTTTTTTGTAAAATATATAATCAACAAACTAATCAATATTAATCCAAATATCCATAAGCTAAATGCAAAAATACTAGAATAAGGTTTTATATAGGTAGATAAAAGCATCATACTCATAGGAAATGTAGCCATTATTCCTGTTATCACTGGATTATTCAACCCTTCTTTTATTGCTTTAGGAAACATAACTATCTTTAATACTAATAGAATAAATATTAAAGCAGAAATATTCCCTAAAACTATTTTAAAAAGAGAACTGAAATTTCCCACTAAATTTCCTAAAGCCGCTAACCCCAACATTAAACCTGATATAGGTATTGGCAACTTTTTTAATAAAATAACCATTACTAAGCCACACTCTCATCTATATTCTTAATTCCTAATTCCCTAGCAATTATTTCTGAAGTTTTTTCAGCTATTTCTCCTGTAAATGATATACATTGATTTTTATGTTCTCCAGATCCCATATCCATACCATTAGTAAGAATTTTACAACATAATACCTTATGATTCTTTTTAAAATAATCCTGTAACTCATTGGCAAGTTTTAATGTATTCACGCTTTTAGGATCCTTTGGATTACTTCCTTCATTTCTTCCAAAAAAGTATCCTAACATCATTACTCCACCGGATACTGCTCCACAAACACACTTTGATTTTCCTATTCCAACAGGAAAACCTGATGCCATAGCAACCATTTCCTTAGGCATATCTATTTCAAAATTATCCCTTATAGCGCTAACAACTGCCTCAGTACAATAAAATTTTCCGCTCCTAAAGAGTTTTTCTGCATCTTCCTTTACTTTTTTTATGCTTATTTCTTCAATCATTATATTACCCCCATTAAGTTAATCTATTTTTTATCAATTCAATTAAATTATATTAATTATAATATTTTTAATCAAACTATATTAAATATATCAATAATGAGGGTTTTAATTATAATATTAATCTATATACTATACATTATCTGCTTTAACATTAAAGTTAAAATAATAATTTAAATTCTTTGGTCCTGCTAATACTTCCTTCCCAATAAATAATGTTCCATCTCTTTTAGTTTTCACCTCCCATTTTACAAGCATGATATCCCCATGTTTAATTTCAATTGCTGTTATACACCTAGGATGAACACAGCTTCCATCATTAAAATATGGTATATCATCCACTTCAGGAAAAATAGATCTATGGGTGTGGCCTGAAATCATCATCTGTTTTTCTTCTTTTACCCATTTGGTTAATTTTTTTCCTATGAATTCTTTTTTTTCATAGTTTTTAGCTGTTCGTGTAGGATCATTTATTCCCCACATTTCCAAGGGTTTCCACAAATATCTCACTAAAAACCTTCTTAATTTCCACATTTTATCATCCATGAAATCCACCTGATGTCCATGAACTAAAAAAATCTCATTCCCTGTATTTTCATGTCTCAAAACTAAAGCTTCATTAACTTCTATATCTTTAAATAAAGTAATATATTCCTTCGTACGTTGATAAAAATAATAATTCATATTATTCTTTACAAAATTTTCATCTTTTTTTACTATATCATGATTTCCATATATAAAATATAATCTTCCTTCCTTATAGAACTGAGATAACATCCAAAAAATATCTTTATGAGCATATATAATATCAGACAGATTATTATTTTCCCAAAGCTCATCTCCATCTCCTAATTCTATATAAATATAATTATCATCATAATAATTTCTTAAAGCAGTATAATAAATATTTTGATTTTTATAAAATGTGTCTGCCCAATTTCCATCTCCTCTATGACAATCACTCATAATAACAATTTTAGAAAAATTATTAAATGAAATTCTCTTAGCTGATTTGAAAATATTAGATAAATGTTTATATCCATACATATATTTACTACTCCTTTTTGCCTAAATACTTTTCAATAGTTCCATATATATTGATAAATTTTCTAACTCTACCCATGCTACTAATCTTTTCATATAATTCAGGTGATTGCTCACGAATTGCATACATTCTATCTTCCATATTAGGAAAATTATTAACAAAATATTGATAACTATCACATAATTTTTTATTTTTCATTTGCATAAGTTTATCTGTTTCTACAGTTCGGGTATAAGGTTGTGGTAATTTAGGACTATTATACTCTAAGATTACTACATTCCCATTACGTATAACCTGATCATTCTTATAATTGGCTTCCTTTAATCCTTTCAGAAATGCATTAGTCATTTCTTCATCTTTTAATTCTATTTTTATATACATAGTTAATTCCCAAGGTTCAGAATACATACCAAGTTTAAATCCTGTTATCCACCAATGTTTCTCTTGCCTTTTAAAAACTACTCTATTATTTTTCTTTAATATACATGCCATATTAAGCATCTCTTCATCACTAACACATTTATAAAACGTACCATTAAAAAATCCAGGTATATTTAAGTCTGGTCCTTCTGTCACATATACACCTACTTCACATCCAGTAGTTAAGTCATATTGTCCTTTCCAAAATTCAATTAACCATCTCCTATTATCATATTGAAAATATATAGGTTCACAATCTACAATCATTCCTAAAGGAGCTGCTGCTTCATCATATAACCGACAATATCCCATATTTCTTTGCCAAGCATCTATATTTGAATAATAAATATCTTGTCTTGGATCATAAGAATAGCCACTAATATCTATTAATTCATCTATCCTATCTTCATATTCCCTACCATCTTCTTCAATGGAAAACCATTTAGTGATTCTAGAAAATTTTTTCATAATAAGATATAAGATTAATACTATTCCTATTATAAAAACAATTAATAAAAATCTTTCTGAAAAATTATTATATCCTTTAAAAAGATCTATCATCCCTTTTGAACACCAAGTCATCATAAAATCACTCCATATTATTTTTCTATAATATAATATTCTCCTTGGAGTAATTTTGTTATATAAAAATATGGATATTCGATGTTCGTATTTTCAATCTTATCCATTATACAATAGGTGCTAATAATAAAACTTCTTCATTTGAATCATATATCCTATTAAATTGAGATATTGGTAAAGGATTTTGTCCCAGTCCTGTCTCAAAAGTATACCCAGGTCTTCCATACTCCTCTATGAACCAATCTTTGTATCCTGCATAAGCTGCTACCTCAGGAGTATCTTCTAAAGAATATCCTGATGCTATAGAAAAAATTTCACCAATAGTTCTAGCATTAGGAGGAATAATATCACGATATTGCCAATATATAACCCTTCCTTGACTATGATATGCCAATGTAAGACTAAAATCATGTTCCCTTGTAAAATCAACCATTGCTCTAGTTTCTGGCTCTGATAATGGCGCTGGACCACCATATCTAGTCGGACCAGGTCCCGTAATACCTAGCTCTAATTCTTGAGCCTTAGCTTCATCCCATCCAGCTGGATAATTTCTATTTAAATCTACACCTCTAATATTAGCATTCCATACTTGAGATAATGGCTCTCCCGTATCATTCCATTCTATAATATTTTCATAAAAAGGATTTTCAGGACTAATTCCATTAATAACTATATCTACCCCATCTGGATTAACCATAGGTACTATATAAATACTACTACTTTCCCATATTTCTTGAATATTATATCCTCTTATAAACCCACCAGTTACATAAGCCTTTAGAAAATTTTCTGTAAATTTCATCATAAGTGGAGAATTTAACCACTCTAAGGCATGATGAGTAGCATTATAAAATACCTTTCTAGGACCTCTTCCTAGTCTTAAATAATAAAGATTCCTTCCTAATACGCTTCTTCCTGAATCTCCCACTTCTAAAAATGGATATCTTGCCTTTAATCCATCAATATTTTTTTCCATAATTTCATAAGTATATCCTACATCAGTCAGTACCACATCTATACCATACGGAACCGTAATTTGACTTCCTATAATTAAATTGTTTGGATCTATCCCAGGATTTGCTACCATTATTTCATCTACATTTGTATAATATCTTCTAGCAATATTATATAAAGTATCACCAAGCTTAATGATGTAAGTATCATATCCTCTAATAAAGTAATCCAATAGATTCCATGTATTCTCTCCAACTATACCATCTGGATTAAGATTATTATCTTGTTGAAAATTTATTACTGCTCTTTGAGTATTACTCCCAAAAATTCCATCAATTGCTCCAACATTATATCCTATTTTATTAAGTATACTCTGTAATAATTTAACATTATTCCCTGTAGATCCAAATCTCAATATTTCCATAGTTTCACCTCTATTCTATTATTCTATTACATAATATTGTTATAGAGGATTATTTGTGATATATGGTTTATAGGTAATCCAATAATATTTTTTATATTATATTTCTTTTAAATAATGATATAAAAAATATCAATAACCATAAAAAATTTCAGTTTTATACTTTGAATCTCTTTTATTTCTTAATTCCATCAATAATGTCTTTACAAATCCACCTAATTCATAATTATCAATTTCTCTTAAATCTACCCATTTATATTCTTGAGCTTCTTCATTTAAAACCACATTGTATGAATCGGTTTTACAAATATAATCAATAAATATAAAATGCTTTTTCTCATGAAAAGCTTTGTTATAAACACTCTCTTTTACACTAATTAATTGAATATCGTAAATTTCTAAACCAGTTTCTTCTAATATTTCTCTTCTTAGTGCTTCTTCCATTTTTTCTCCTAATTCAATATGACCACCTGGAATTATATATTTATTATTCCATTTATGAGATTTACAAAGAAGTACTTTATTATCAGGATTAAAAATAATTGCACCTACAGTTGGTTCTGGATATTCCATCACTTATCCCCTTTCAATGTCTTTTTATTATTCAATTTTACTTAATAATTCTAAGTTTATAACTATTAATTAATCTAATTCTCTATTCGTCATAGAAACTCCTTCTATTTTAAAATAATATACATTCTTACTAAAAACATTAACCCAACGTAATATAAATGTAACAATAAGTGTTTTAAAATCGTTTATTGGTAATCAAAACATAGTAATACTTCTAAATATTCCCTCGTAATATTACAAGATAATTACAAAAAGTCTTTCATTTATTACAGATATATTATATAATAATGATAAAGATATTTTAATATTTAAGGAGGGGAGTTTATGTCTTTTAAAAAATATGTTTCAAGAAGTTTAATCTGTTCCATTGCTTTAATGGGAACATTAACATTTAATAATTCATCAGCTTATGCTGATTTAGGAGATCAAGTATTACTTAAAGGTATGAGAAACTCTGATGTTAAAGTACTTCAACAACATCTAAAAGATTTAGGACACTTTAATTATCATACAACAACTACTTATTATGGAAGTTATACATTAAATGCAGTTAAAGACTTTCAAAGATCAAATGGTTTAATTGTAGATGGTTATTTTGGGCCAAATTCTTATAGAACTCTGATGAAAAAAATCAATAATTCATCTGGAGAAGAATCCAAAATTAGTAATAGATCAAATACTAATATTAAATCAACTCTACAATATAATAGGGTTCTAAAAGTAGGAATTAAGGGAGGAGATGTTAAAGTTTTACAAGAAGCTCTTAAGAGTTTAGGACATATGAATATAGATAATTGCACAAATTATTTTGGGACTATAACCCGTCAAGCAGTAATATCCTTTCAAAAAGCAGAAGGAATATTAGTAGATGGTTATGCTGGACCACAGACAATAAAGACAATAAACAATGTATTAAATAATACGATTTCGAATAGTAGAAAAACAATTACAAATAATATCATTAATACTGCAAAGAAATATTCAAACCCTAGGGTACCTTATGTATTCGGCGGTTCATCTCCATCTGGATTTGACTGCTCAGGATTCACTCAATATGTATATAAACAACATAATATAAATATTCCTCGAACTACTTCTCAACAAGCTAATTTCGGTACAAGAATAAATAAAGAAAATTTACAACCAGGAGATTTAGTAGTGTTTAGTAATACTTACAAATCTGGTCCTAGCCATACAGGTATATACTTAGGAAATGATTTATTTATACATTCAAGATCTAGTGATAATTATGGAGTAGATATTTCAAATCTTAATAGTACTTATTACAAAAACCACTTTTCTTATGGTAGACGAGTATATTAATAAATAGAAAGCCGAGATATCTCGGCTTTTTAACTTTTTTAATTTTAGATATATATACTTTATTCTTCTATTTGACTATTAATTAAATCTAGAATTTCATTTTTAACTTGAAAGTAATTTTCACTATACAGTACATGTTTTGAACCATTATCAAAAATTATATTAGTAAAATCTACATTAAACTCCTTCAGTATCTTTCCAGGTCTTTTTGACATTACAACAATCCTTGTGCCAAGAGATAAAGCTTCATCAACATCATGAGTAATTAATAATATTGTACTATTATTCTCTTTCCAGATTTCTCTTATCAATCTTTGCATATTGAATCTAGTCAATGCATCTAAAGCACCTAATGGTTCATCCATTAAAATCACTTGGGGATAATTTGCTAATACTCTTGCCAATGCAACCCTTTGTTTCATTCCTCCTGAAAGTTCAAAAGTAAACTTATCTTCAAATCCTTTTAAATTTACTTGTTCCATAAAATGTTCTCTAATATTTTCAATCTCTTTTTCCGGAATACCTCTCATCTTAGGACCAAACTCTACATTATCCTTTATACTCATCCATGGATATAAAGTTGGAGATTGAAACACAACTCCTCTGTGCCAATCAGGACCAGTAATAAATTTTCCCTGCATAAGACAATTTCCATTTGTAGGCTTAATGAAGCCAGCTATGATTTTTAGTAATGTACTTTTCCCACAACCAGATGGTCCTAAAACACATAAAAATTCTCCCCGTTTTATTTGTAAATCTATATTATCTAGTGCCAAAACTGAGTTTTTTTTCGTTCCATATATTAATTCTAAATTTTGAATATCTATTAAAACTTCTTGTTTATCTTTATTTTCCATCAATTAGACTCCCTTCTAAATTTATTAGTATGGAACTAGCTTAAATCACTCAAAATCTGTTTCTAAAGATTTTTCAATGTATAAGGGATTTACATATTGATTAAATTCTTCTTGAGATGGCGAATTACCAATAGATCCTTGTTCCTGTAAAAAATCTGATGTTTCCTTCATTATTCTTGTAAAATTTCCTGGTTTCTCTTCTGTACCAAAATAATCTTCTTTTAATAATTCTTCCCTTGTAGCCCAAATTGAACCTTTCATTTGTTCTAACGCTTCTTCTGGTTTTATTTCAAGTTCTTCAGCTACAATCTCTGATGCTTTTTCTGGAGCTTTCCTATATATATCTGCCGCTTCCGTTAAACATGATATAAAATCAGATACTAATTCAGGATATTCTTTAGCAAATTCTTTTCTTACTACTTCCACATTGGCTGTTACATAACCTCTTTTAGCCATTTCTTCACTTGAAACGAGTATTTCTCCATCTTCCAATAAATTTCCTAAAGAAGGTTGCCATGTATATGCCGCTTGAATATCTCCTCTTTCCCAAGCTGCAACAATTTCTGATGTCTGCATATCTAAAAGCTGTACTTGATCATCAATTTCTGCATCCTTTAAAGCATTCAATAAACTGAAATGAGAAGTTGATGCAAAGGGAGTCGCAATTTTCTCTCCTTCTAAATCTTCTATTGAATTTATTCCTGATCCATTTTTCACTGCTAATCCTTCAATTTCCCCTAAAATTTCATGAATCCAAATCATTTCTACGTAAATATCCATAGATAATGCAATAATTGAATTCGTATTTCCCATAGTAGCAAAATCAATACTTCCTGATGCTAAAGCTTTATTTGCATCAACTCCTGAATCAAATACAATAAAGTTAGTTTTAATTCCTTTTTCTCCAAAATATTTATCAAATATTCCTTCTGCTATTGCTATAGTTTCTTCATTTGGTACTCTAAGAATACCAAAATTAATTTCTTCAGGTAATGCAGAAGAATCCTCTGAATTTTTACTTAAGTCTCCTGAATCACTTTCACAAGCAACAATAGATCCTATTATAACTCCTACTAATATAATTAATAATATTATTTTTAATATTTTTTTCATAATAGCCTCCCCGTTTATAAATGTCCTTTCCAAAATACAATTCTCTTCTCTAAATATCTTAATCCAAAATCAATTAAAATTCCAGTAAATCCCATTATCAAAATACCTACAACTATAACATTACTTTTTAAAAAATTTGAAGCATCTAAGACCATCCATCCTATGCCTGATGTCGCTGCTACCATTTCTGCAGAAACTAAAGTAGTATATGCAACACCAACTGCAGTTCTAATCCCTGTAAATATCTCAGGTAAACATGCTGGTAATACTATTTTAAAGAATATTTTCTTTTGATTTGCACCTAATGATTTAGCACTTAATATATAATCAACATTAATTTTATTTACAGCTGATACACAAGCAATATAAATAGGCGCAAAAGCAGCTAAATATAACAATATCACTTTCGAAGTATTATCAATACCAAACCATAATATAAGTAATGTATAATAAGCAAGTGGTGGCAATGGACGATAAAACTCAACTATTGAATCTATTATTGCTTTAACTTTTCTAGAGTAGCCACTTAATAAACCCATTGGAATTGCAGTTACAATAGCAAATCCTAAAGCTATAAATAATCTTTCAAAGCTAGTACCAAGATGAATAAATAGTGGTACTCCATTATAACCATCCTTTAAAATACCAAGAAAGGTAGTCCAAACTTTATATGGTGATGGTACCAATGTTGTGGAAAACAACTCTAATTTCGTTACAATATACCAAACACCTAAAATAACAACCCAAGTAGCAACGGTTAATCTGTTTTCAGTTTTATCCCTTTTCTTTTTATCTTCTGAAATATTCTCATTACTCTTATCTGGCTCTTTTTTATTTATTTTAAACTTTATATCTTTTTTATTATTTTTTGTGTCCATCGATTACACCCCCTTCTAAAAAATACTTCATATTATATATAATTGTACTTTCATGCACAATAAGAAAAAATATATAGTATATTTTTCTATTTTTTACTCCTTATTTAGTAACAATAACAAAGCCATCAAGTATATACCCGATGACTCTGATATTAATTCACTTCTATAAGAAATCTTTAAAGTAATTTCTTTTTAATTAAAATTATATTCTGTCACTATCTTTTCTCTCTCTGTTACTTGATCTTCAAAATATTCATAACAACAAATCCCTAAATATGATCCAGATATATTAATTACATTATCATAACCCAAATTTTGTAATGCCATTACTGCATTATAGCTTCTCTGAGATGAACGACAATGCAAGTATACTAATCTATCCTTTGGTATTTCATCTAATCTATCTCTTAATTCACTCAATGGAATATTTAATGCATTTATAATGTGTCCTTGAGCATACTCCTCTTTCTCCCTTACATCTATTATAAATGCATTATTTTCTACTAATTCTCTTACCCTAGTTACAGAAACTTGTTTGAATACACCATTTAATAAATTTAAACCTACTAATGCTGTATGATTTACTACATCCTTTGCTGTTCCAAACAATGGAGCATAACATAATTCTAATTCTTTTAAATCTTCTAAAGTTCCACCCATTGAAATCATTGTTGCAATAACATCTATTCTCTTATCTACATTTCCTTTTCCTATTGCTTGAGCTCCAAGTATTTTACCTGTTGGATATTCATATATCAATTTAAAATGCATTGGATTACTTTCAGGCATTAACCCTACCTTATCTCCAGGAATTGTATATACTATATCATAGGATATTCCTGCTGCTTCTGCAGATTTTTCATTTAATCCAGTGGATGCTGCTCCTAAATCAAATACTTGTATTACTGATGATCCTATTACACCATTATTTCTATGAGGAATATTATACATATGATCGGCTGCTGCTCTTGCTTGTCTTTGTGCTGGTCCTGCAAGAGCAAGTCTTGATGACTTATGTGTCAAACGATTATATACTTCTATTACATCTCCTACTGCATATATATCTCTATCATTAGTTACATAATTATGATCTACTTTTATTCCAGCAGTTTCTCCTATCTCAATACCTGCATCCTTTGCTAAGCTAGTTTCCGGTGCTACACCTATTGCCATAACTACTACTTTCGCATTTACTTTTTTTCCTGATTGTAATTCTACTGAATCTTCATTTATTTTTTTTACTCCATCACTTAATATAAGATTAATTTCCTTATCCATCATTTCTTTATGAAGTATTTGTGCCATATCATAGTCAAACGGAGCCATTATTTGATTTTGAGCTTCAATTAAACTAACATTTTTTTCTGCTAAACGTAAATTTTCCGCTACTTCTACTCCTATAAATCCACCACCGACAACCGCTATGTCTTCTATACCATTATTTACTATATAGTCATTTAGTTTCTTAATGTCTACAACATTTCTTACAGTAAATACATTAGGACTATTTATTCCTTCTATACTTCTAGGTTTTATAGCATTTGCTCCTGGAGATAATACTAATTTGTCATAAAACTCTTCATATTCTTCTCCAGTTTCTAAGTTCTTCACTACTATACTTTTATCTTCCCTATTTATCTTAAGAACTTCACTATTAACTCTGGCTTCAATATTATATTGACTTTTAAATTTTTCAGGACACATTAATACTAAGTCATCACTATTTTCCACTATGCCACTCAAGTGAAATGGTAATGCGCAATTAGAAAATGATACATTTGGTCCTTGCTCAAACATAATTATCTCTGCTGATTCATCAATTCTTCTTGCCCTTGCTGCAACTGAAGCTCCTCCAGCTACTCCTCCAACGACTAATATTCTTTTACCCATAGCAGTATCTCCTCCTTTAAATTATCAATCTATATACCTATCATAAAGATAAGTCTTCCAAGATTCATATAAATCTTTAAATGTTTATTATTTATACTTAATTTTCAGCAAGCTCTTGTTCTTTCTTTCCTGAAAGTTTTCCTGATAAGATATTACCAACAACACCACCTACTACCATGAAAATTAAAAATAACCATCCCGATAGAGAGAAATTAGCAATAGGAGTGTACAAGGCTCCTACATTACACCCATTAGCAAAACGTGTTCCTAATCCCATAGTTATACCACCTAAAGCAAATAATAATGCATCTTTTTTGGTTATATGAATTTCTTCGAAAAAAGATTTTTTGAATTTACCAGCAGTTAATAGATAGATCATAGTTCCAAAAATAATACCAACATTCTGTACTGTTACTGGATGCTCAAAGAATGGTAATTCAAATGTAGATGGTGTCATTTTGGTAAAGGAAACTAATGTTTCTACTGACACTCCAAAAAACATTAAAACTTTACCAAACCAGATACCATAAGGAGTAGAAGCACCCCAACCAGCTCCAGTTACACCCATTAATAAAATAAATATAATAGTAATAACTATAGCACCTTGTTTTAAAGTCCAAGGTTTTACGAATAAGTTAAAATATGTCGATTCACTAAATAATTTATAATCTTTACTATCAAAGGATTCATATTCTTCTTGTATCTTTTCCATGGGATGTCCAATATAAGTATTATTCTCTTTACGATACCTTTCATAACGATAAGATAAGAAAATTACTATCATACAAAATACTCCAATTAATAAAAGTCCACCAATATATCCTTCAAAACCATCCCACTTAAATAAATCCGGTATAAATACCCCTCCAGCTGTTTCTTTACCTACTGATGTAGAAAACCATGAATTTACAACCCATCCTGCAGTTCTCTGAATAGGAAAACCAAGAAATACTCCTAAACTAAAGAAAACTAACGTGATAAAGGCTCTAGGTAACCCTGTTACTAAATCAGTAAGAACTCCAGATGCACAACATACTGAAAAAGTCATACCAAAGCCAAATAATAATGCTCCTAGTATTAATCCAAAATTAATAGGATTTATCCAAAGACCTAAACTTGCAGGATCTCCTTTAAATAAAAATGCAGTTGTTGCTAATGCTGTTAAAAAAAACATAAACATTAAAGTCCTGATTAATTTTGTTGAACCAGTACTATAAGCACGATTAACACTTCCAGCAAATCCTGTATATGCTCTCATCAATGTATAGCCTAATCCTACTCCAACTAAAAGTCTAAAGAACAACATATCCGTCTTTAAGAATAAATTACCCAAAATTAACACTAATAAAATACTAATAAACCCAATAATATTTTCTAGTTTCTTCATTTTTAACCTCCTAGCCCATATTTTTAATCTTAAATTATTTAATTAAAACTCTTATAACTTCTTTTAATTTTAATAATTATAATGCCAAATATTAAATAAAATTTTTAAGATTCCCCCCATCATTGTCTTATTTTTAACAATTAATTTTATAATACTTTGTTTGTTTTATCACAAACCTTTAGTAATAATTATATATCATATTAAAAACTTTCTGCTATTCGAAATAGTTATCTAATATAGTAATTTGTTTTATCCCCATTAATATTAAAATATTATAAATGTATCTCTAAAAAAACAAATATCTATCAAACACCCACCAAACTTTTCCTTTGATAAAGTATTTAAATATGTAATATACTCTAATAAAGTCGAAGGTTTAATGAATATATTATAATATAGTTAATGGGAGTAAAAAACATTTTTGTTCGGTAAACATCTTTTTTGTCAGTAAAGAACTTTATTGTCACGAAACATAGAGCAGATACCCTGTCATCGAGCCTAATAGGTGCTTTAGGGTATAGTTATCCACAGAAAAGAAAGGTACAGAAGATTATCTTCCGCACCTTTCTATTTAG
>NZ_WSFU01000041.1 GCF_016820635.1 Anaeromonas gelatinilytica
ATTTTTAAATGACCCTTAGTAATATAACAAATTTAATTTTATAAGTCAACATCTTTTTTATATAATTTATAACATATGTAAGATGATTAATATAGTATTTCATTTCATCATATAAAATAAAACACAATCAAATATTATTTTAACTCATTACTAAAATCACAAATTCATAAATGATATTTGAGAAATAATAGGTTAATACACCTTATTTCAGTTAAAAAAATTTAAAAATAAAATTATTTGACTTAAAAATATAATCGGAACTCCTAATTTAAATTTCTTATTTCTAATTTTATGATTAAATACTATCATACCAATTATAATACCTATACTTCCTCCTATTAAAGCATAAAATAATAATATACTTTCTTTAATTCTCCATTTATGTCTCCTAGCTTTAAATTTATCTAACCCCATTAATATAAAACCTATAGAAGATAAAATTAAAAAAATATATATGATTACTTCCGTATTAAAATCTTTCATTTTTATTTTCACTTCCTTTAAATATATACTAATTCTTAATTCGAATTCTATATAAGTTTATCATAAAATATAATTATTATATTAATAAAAATTACTTTTAACCAATCACATTACATATTCCATTATAATCTTAATAATAATAAAAACAGGCAAATCATATATGACCATACATAATATACCTGTTTTTGTTATTATTAAACTTTTTTATAAAATCTTTCTCTCTTTATTTAGGCTTACTAATAAACATCTGTGTATACACATACCCATATTTGTCACTTGATTTAATTCCAATTCCTATATGAGTATAATTTGGACTTAATATATTTTTTCTATGCCCACTTGAATTCATTAAAGAATTATGAGCATTTTCTACATTCGAATTTCCTGCCAAATTTTCTCCAGCATGTAAATAATCTATCCCAAAACTTTTCATCATATCAAATGGACTTCCATAATTAGGAGAATTATGACTAAAATAATCATTTTCTACAATATCTTGAGATTTAATTCTCGCTACTCTAGTTAGTTCTAGATCTGTTTGTAATTCTGGTAAATCATTTTTTTGTCTTTCTGAATTGACTAAATCAATCATTTGTTGCTCACTATTTGTTAATGTTATAGTTTCATTGGTATTTTCTCCTATATTTTGATCCTCTGATTCTTCATTAGTATCTGTTTGATCATTAGTTTGATTATCTGGTGTTTCTGCATCTGATGGCTTCTTACCATTATCCTTTCCTTCTTCTATTACTATCGGTGTAGCATCAGAATTTTCTACTGCACCTACTTGATTATTATCTAATTGAACTATATACCAGTCTTCTACTTCTTCTAAAACATTAACTTTATCATCTTTTTTTAATTCTCCAATGGACTTAAATTCTTCACCTGCTCCTTCTTTTACATCACAAGTCTCAGAAGTTATTTTTATATGTTCAACATCAGACACATCAGATATTGATGATTCTTCTGTAGTATTTTCTGCAGTGTCATTTGCATTATTACAAGAAATTAATAAAAAACTTATACAAATTATTGATATAATTTTATATTTCATTTTAACCTCCTTATTTCATTATTTAAATATAGTATCTACATTATTTTCTATAAATATTATAAAAAAATAATAAATCTACTCTTTCTAAAAATTAAATAAAATTTATATTTATTTTTCAAAATTTTCATTTCAAATCATATATATTTAAAGTAATAATAAGAAATGAAATAACTACATAACCATAATTAAAATCTACCTTATAAAGAAAACACTCCTTTATAAAAAATAAAGAAATGTTTTTCCTTTTAAATAATTACATCTAGTGATTTTAAAATTTTAATATAAGTTTTAATCCCGTGAAAAAGTATTTTTTCATTAAAATTAAATTTACTGCTATGAAGAGGATAAATATACCCTATAGATTCGTTCCTTGATCCTAACATAAAGAAAAAGCCTGGTCGTACTTGTTGATAATAAGAAAAATCTTCGGCTAACATCATAGGTTCAATTTCTACTATTTCTTCAGGATTTAAATTATTCTTAACTAAGCTATAAAGATCTTTATCATTTATAACTGGAGGATAAAAATCCCTTATCTCCATATCAATGTTAACATTATACATTAATCCAATTCCTTTATTTATCTTAATCATTCTATCTTTTATTTCATCATACACTTCAGTGTTAAATGCTCTTATCGTTCCTTCTATTTTGACACTATTAGCAATTACATTCCTTGCCTCTCCCCCAAAAATCTTTCCAATAGTCAGTACAGCACCTTCATTTGGATTTATATTTCTACTTACAATACTCTGGTATAACCCAATCATTTCACTAGCAATATAAATACCATCCGTGCCAAGATGAGGCATAGCACCATGACAACCTATTGATTGAATATTAATATCAAATTCTCCATTTTGAGCCATCAATGGACCTGATACAATTCCAATTTTTCCCTCATCTATTTCTGGAAATATGTGTAATCCAAAAATACATTCCACATTATAATCATCTAAAATACCTTCATCAACAATAACTTTTGCTCCTCCAGGGCCTTCTTCTGCCGGTTGAAATATTAATAATACATCTCTATTAATAGTACCTATTTTTGATAAATACATTGCTAAGCCAAGTAAAATTGCCATATGTCCATCATGTCCACAGGCATGCATTCTACCTTCATTTTTTGATGAAAAAGATAATCCAGTCTTTTCATTAATCATTAAACCATCCATATCAGCTCTAACTGCTACAGCTTTATGATTATTTTTTCCTTTAACAAAAGCTAAAACCCCTGTTCTTGCCACTGTTCTTACTCTATATCCATATTCTTTTAATTTTTTCTTTATAAAATCTGATGTTTTAAACTCATGAAATCCTATTTCTGGAATTTCATGAAGAATCTTTCTTATTTTTATTACTTCTTTACTTATTTCTTTAAACAATTCTTCCATGTTAACCCACCTTAATCCCTCTAAATCTTTTATATTTAAAAATATTTATTCATGAAATATGCTTAAAACTTTCCTAAATATATCTATAAAGTCATCTATCTCTCTAAAACTTATATTTAAAGGAGGAAGTAGTCTAATTACAGTTCTATTAGTAACATTAAGCAATAATTTCCTATCTAATGCCATATTTTTTATAGTATCAGCATATTCTCCTACATCAACTCCTATCATTAATCCTTTCCCTCTTATATTTTTAATTACATTCGGATACATCTTCTGTAATTCGTATAACCTATTAAATAAATATTTACTTTTTTCACTTGTTTTTTTTCTAAATTCATCTTGAATAACTTCACTTATTAAGACTTCTCCAGCTGCACAAGCTACTGGATTACCTCCAAAAGTACTTCCATGATCACCTGGCTTTAATACATTTTCAATTTCTTTACTCACAAGCATAGCTCCAAGAGGCAATCCTCCGCCTAAAGATTTTGCTAATGTAATTATATGAGGATTAATATTATACAAATCAGAGGCAAGAAATCCTCCTACTCTCCCTAATCCAGTCTGAATTTCATCTACTACAATTAAAAAATTATATTCTCTTGATAATTCATCTAAAGCCTTAACAAAATATGGTGATATTTCAATAATACCTCCCTCTCCCTGTATAATCTCAATGAAAACAGCACAGGTTTTATGATTTACCTTTGCTTTTAAATCTTTTACATCATTGTACAAAAAATGAGTTATATGTGGTATAAGAGGACTAAAAGAATCTTGATATTTTTTTTGTCCTGTTAGAGACAATCCCCCCATTGTTCTACCATGAAAAGAATTATAAGCCGATAATATTTCAATCTTGCATTCATCAATTCCTCTACCAAATTTTCTAGCAAGCTTTAATGCCCCTTCATTAGCTTCAGTTCCTGAATTAGTAAAAAAAACCTTAGATGCAAAAGTATTCTCCACTAATAATTTTGCTAGATTAACCACAGTCTTACTTGCAAAATGATTGGAAAGATGTATATATTTAGATGCTTGTTCTAATATGTTTTTGATTATTTCACTGTTACCATGACCTAAATGATTTACTGATATTCCACTAAACATATCTAAATAACTATTTCCTTTATTATCATATAAATACAAGCCATCTCCCTTTATAATTTCTAAATCTATTCTATTGTAAGTATTCAAAATATATTCCTTATCCTCTTTTACAATATTAATCATTTAAAAAGTCATCTCCCTTCACGCTATTATATCTAACCCCTTAAATCACCTAACAATTGAACTTTATCTGATGTCTGATTATCCTTTTCCTTAATAATCTTTACAAGAAATCTAGCAACACCCCTATTAGCCTCAAATTCTATTTATTATAATTAAAATAACCCTTACAAATAAGTCTAACTGGACCTGTCATATATACTAAATTATCTATTATCTCAATTTTTAACTTTCCACCTGGTACATGAACATTTACCTTTTTATTTGTATTATTTAACAAAGAACTAACTACTGCTGTTGCAGATGCTCCTGTACCACATGATAGAGTTTGTCCTGATCCTCTTTCCCAAGTTATTACTTTTAAATTACTCTCATCTATTACTTCACAAAAATTTACGTTTGTTTTTTTAGGAAAAATATCCATATTTTCAACTATTTTTCCTACTTTTTTTATTGAATATTGCTGGAGTTTATCTACAAATATTATCGTATGTATTGTTCCCAACATTAAAGATGAAACTTTATATTTCATATCATCCAATTCAATTTCTTCATCTATAAACTTTTTCTTATCTGTATTTATTGGAAAACTATTAGTATCAAATTTAGCAATCCCCATATTTATTTTTACATTTCTAACTTCATTATCCTCAATAATTACTTCAGATTTCATAATTCCTCCTAGAGTTTCTACATTAAAACTCTTATCCTTTATGATTTGATTATCAAATATAAATTTTGAAAAACATCTAATACCATTTCCACACATAGGTGCTTCACTACCATCTGAATTATAAAAAACCATCTTTATAGAAGCAATATCCGAAGATTCAACAACTATCATTCCATCTGCACCAATACCATAGTTTCTATTGCACGCGACCTTTGCTAACTCTGAATAATTCGGAAGCTTTTCTTCTAATGAATTAAAAATAATAAAATCATTACCCGTACCATGAAGTTTTTCAAACTTAATCATAATTTTCCTCCTAACTATAGATTAAAAGTTTTCGCAATAATATTTACCGCTCTATTTTTATCTTTACTAAAAATTGTATAGGATATATTAATTTTTGATGTAGTTACTTGCTTAAACTCTATTCTTAGATTATCGTTCATACTTATTCTATTCTACACATATTTTCTCTAGAAGTTCCATTTTAAACATAATTTTAAGAAAAAAAAGGAAAGATATACCTGAATGTGATAAACTTGATACTTAACACTAAAAAAATCAACTCATTACGAGTTATGTTTCATATAAAAAAGGCTCTTTGTCAATAGTTGGGGTAGGTATTCCATTGAATACCTGCCCTTATCTTGTTTATAGA
>NZ_WSFU01000075.1 GCF_016820635.1 Anaeromonas gelatinilytica
GACGGTGCATAATACGTGCACCTGAGCACCCTTCTAATACGGCAGGGGATTTCATCCCCTACAACCCCTGTTTTTTATTGTCTTCCAATATTTTCTATGACTATTAATCCCTGTATTTATCAATAGTTCAAAACTTTTATTAAATAAACTTTCCTATGACAATAAAAAACACTAATAATATTTCACTCATATACATTATTTTAATAGTAGAAAGTATATCTTCAGCTTTTAATGTTCTTGATTTATCTCCTAATGTAGGTTTATATACCTGTTCTCCAAAGTATATATTACTTCCCCCCAATTGAATATTAAGCAATCCTGCTATTGCTGACTCAGGATATCCACAATTAGGACTTTTATGATTTAATCTATCCCTCTTTAAAATTCTAAAACCATTTTTAATATCATATCCCATGATTCCACCAGCAATTACCATAAAAATACTGCCAATTCTTGCGGGAATATAATTTAAAATATCATCTAATTTAGCCGATGCAAATCCTATATCTTTATACGGTTCTTGAATATAACCTACCATTGAGTCCAATGTATTTACCGTTTTGTATAAAAACATAATTTCCAATGGGTAACCTACTAAAAATCCTAAAAAAACATAAAATACTGGAGCTAATACTCCATCTATTGTGTTTTCTGCTACAGTTTCAATTGTTGCTCTATTTATTTCTTCTAAACTTAAACTACTTGTATCCCTTCCAACAAGATAGGATATTTTTATTCTCGCTTTTTCGACATTTCCAATTATTATCTCATCATAAACCTTCTTTGCCTCTAAGTTTAAACACTTAGCAGCTAATAATGTATATATAAAATAAACCATTAAAACACTCTTAATCATATTGCTAATTAAACCTGCTACTATCAATATCCCATGAATAACCAAAACTACAGTAACTAAAGATAATATTAACAATATAAATCCACCAAGCTTCAGATTAGTCATATTTCTCCTAATCTGTTTTTCATAAAAACCTATCATTTTTCCTACATATATTATAGGATGTGGAAAACTATAGGGATCTCCTAAAATATAATCTAATATTATTGCTGATAAAAGTAATAATGCTTCCATTTATAACTCCAATATTTCCTTTAATTTTCTTAAATCAATATGATTTAATACCCCATCAGCCAATTTGTCATATTCTTTTTCCTTTAATTCTTTATAATCTATTATATCTTCAGAAATATTTAATCCCTTTTTATTTCTTATACTGTCTAATATTGCTTTTCTAAAATCATCATTTTCAAATATACCATGTAAATATGTACCTAAAATTCTTCCACATTTACTTATAGTTCCATCAAAATTACCTTTTTCTAATTTAATTGCAGGCACATCATCTTCTATGATCTCTGTTTTTCCCATATGTATCTCATATCCTGATACATCAATTCCCTTAAAATCTTTTAGAAGTTCAAACTCATTTATGAAATTCCCCTTGACTTGAATAGTAGACTTTTCTTTAGCCATAATAGTTTTTGTATTCAATAGTCCTAGACCATTTATTCTATTTAATGAGGACTCTACACTATATTCATCTATTATCTCTTTGCCTAATATCTGATATCCTCCACATATTCCTATGATATTTGTTCCAGATTTATACTTTTTATATATGGCTTTATCTATTCCCTTATCAAATATAAATTTCATATCATCTATTGTATTCTTACTTCCCGGAATTATTATTAAATCTAAATCATCTAACTGACCCTTTGAGGAAATATACTTAATATTCACATCTTCTTCTAATTCTAAAGGCGTGAAATCAGTAAAATTAGAAATGTGAGGTAATTTAATTACTCCAACATTTATTCCTGCACCTTCTTTTCCATCAAATCTTTCAGTAACACTATCTTCATCATCTATATTTAACTCCATATATGGAATAACTCCTAAACATGGTATTCCTATCTTTTCTTCTAACATCTCTATACCAGGTTTTAAAAGTTCTACATCTCCTCTAAATTTATTTATAATAAAGCCCTTTACTCTTTTTCTATCTTCAGGAGACATAAGCATAATACTTCCATATATAGATGCAAAAACTCCACCTCTATCAATATCTCCAATCAATATAGCATCTGAATCTATCATTTCTGCAAGACCCATATTAACTATATCTTTATCTCTTAAATTTATTTCTGCACATCCTCCCGCCCCTTCAATCATAAGTAAATCATACTTAGATAACATACTATTATATGCTTCCATTACTACAGTTTTTAGGTAATCTTTATTTAAATAATAATCCGTAGCCTTTAGATTTTTATATACCTTTCCCATTAATATAACTTGACTTCCCACATCAGTAGTAGGTTTAAGAAGTATTGGATTCATTTCAACAGAGGGTTCTAATCCAGATGCTTCTGCCTGTACCACTTGAGCTCGTCCCATTTCTCCTCCATCTTGTGTCACAAAGGAATTTAATGACATATTTTGAGATTTAAAAGGAGCAACCTTATATCCTTCCTTATAAAATATTCTACATATAGCAGCCGTCAAAATACTTTTTCCTACTGAAGAACCTGTACCTAAAAACATAATTTTTCTTTTCACATTTAATCCCCCAATTTTTAAAATGATTAAGCTATATATATTATTCTCATATAATATAAACTTCCCCAAACAAAAAAACGCATAAGGGAATATGCGCTTTATCATAATATCTTCATTATAATAACTAGGCACTTCCCACCGAAGCAATTAGTCTATACGATTAAAGGCAGGTCTCCTGGCTCGTAGATCATTTTATTCTCTTCTCCTTCCCGGTTTCCCAGTGGTTAATAAGAAGATTTCATCCCTACTTACAGTAGCGGGGGCTGCAGAGGAATCACACCTCTTTCCCATTTAATTTCTATTTAAAACCTTTAAATATATTTATTAAATTGTTGGTTTCATTATAATTTATAATTTTTACTTTGTCAATTACTATTATATTGAATGATTCATGTAATTAAAAGGTGCCTTCAGGCATCTTAGCGTTACATCAAGCTTCAACAATGCTAATAATATATAAGAAATTAAAACAGAATAAACTTGTATTTTCATAGCATTTTCATTAAAACCTAACCAACTTTTTATTTTTAAAT
>NZ_WSFU01000050.1 GCF_016820635.1 Anaeromonas gelatinilytica
TTAATATTCTTTATAAATCAACGGGCTATCGCCCAGAAAAATCTTTAAGTGCTAAACTTCTGTGCAATAATAAATTTCAATAATGTTTTATCATTAATAATATCAATATCTATAGAATCTAAATTTACATCACAAGTAAGATATTGTTTGATTATTTCTTTCATATCTGCCTCATAATCTCTATATAAAGTTTCTCTATTATATACTATAATAGACTTATTTTTATCCAATTTAAGTAGACTTCTTTCCATTTTTGTAAGAGTTCCAATGGATTCTATTTCCAAAATATTAGAGCGAATAAATACCTTTGTATTTTGTGGTCCCTTTCCAGTTTTATTCTTGACAAACTTTCCAAATGCATTTTTTATTTTTTCTTCTATTTCTAATTTATCCTTCTTAGTTATAGCTCTATTTCTAAGAGCTATAAGCTCACCTTTATTTCTTAAAAATTTTATTGCAGTTTTTCTCATTATATCTGTTAATTCTCTAACATCTATAGGCTTTACAATGTAATTTTCTATTCCAATATCAACAGCCTTTAGAATCACTTCTTTATCAGAAAAGGCAGTAGTTATAATGATTGGCACATAGCTTATTTTTCTAATCTCTCTAGCCATAGAAAGACCATCCATATAAGGCATTTTAAGGTCACATATAACAATATCAGGTCTATATTCTTTAAATGCTTTTAAGCCTTTTATCCCATCTTCAGCAACAATTAATTGACCTACTCTTTTTTTGAGAAAAAAAGTCATTTGTTCTAATATCTCTTCTTCATCTTCTACATATAATACCTTTAAATTTTTTAACAAACCATTATCTAGACTCATCACACTCCTCCTTTTCTAATATTACTAACACTTTTACACCAACTTCAGTATTATCAATAATCAAATTTCCATTAAATTTTTCCTTTAATATAATCTTTGAAATATATAATCCAATACCTGTTCCCTTATTTTTTTTGGTTGTAACGTAGGGTTCAAATAACTTATCCTTTATATCTTTTCTAATACCTCCACCATTGTCTTTTAATTGAATTAGTATATTTTTTTCTTCTGGCTTCATAAATATCTCTAAATATCTTTTTCCTTCTATATCACTTAAAGCATCTATAGAGTTATTTATGAGGTTTAAGAAAACTTGAGAAAATATATTACTTTCACCCCTTATTTCAATCCCCTTATCTACTTTTATATCGATATCTATATTAAGATTATTTATTCTACTTATATTTAAATCTATCGAAAACATTATGGCATCATATATATTAAACTTATTATCATTATTTTGAGGCTTAAAAAAGAATTTAAAATCATCTATTGTTTCTGCCATTTTATCTATAAATTTATGATTTGAAGTAAACAATGATTTTAAATACTCTTCATCATTTTCTTTTAAATAATAATAATCCTCTATATTATAAAGAGAAATTTTTAAAGCATTTAAAGGTTGTTTTAATTGATGAGCAATAGTAGCTAACATTTCTCCCATTGCTGCAAATTTTGATTGATGCATTAAAAGAGCATTTTTTTCTTTCAATTCATTTAAATATATAGATTCTACTAAAAGCTTATTTTTCTTACTTTCAACTGTGTAAATATATATAATCATAATTATACCTGATATAATCATTAAGATTGAAAGTATTACTGTAATTCGTGTTATATTTGTTAAACTTGATATTACTTCTTTATAATCAGCAGATAAATTAACAATTAAAAATGTATCTCCTATATAAGCTGGAGTATATCCACTTATTTTTTTTACCCTTTTATCTTCTCCAGGCCATATTGAATGATATTCACCTACACCACTTTCTTCATCTATCTGTCTCTCTACAATTGTTTCTAATTCACTCCAATCATAATTTGGATATTGACTTTTTCTAGCCTTTACAACTTCTTCTCCAAGATCATCATTAGATGGATGAAGTAAAAGTCTTCCATATCTATCCTTTACTGAAATATATCCTTTATCATTTGCCTTGTAATCCTCTAAATATGTTTCATAAATATAATCCGAATCAATCTTCATCCTAATAAACCCTTGATTTATTCCATCTATTATAATAGGATGAATTATATTTATACTACCACTCTTTTCCGTATCTACATAATATATATCCTTTTGATACTTTACTGCTCTTTCTATATCAGGACTATCTTCATAATTATAACCTTTATCTTGAGTATATGCTTTTAGCAACTTCCCTTCTTTGTCTATCAACTCCAATGAAATATCTTCATTTCTTTGAATTTCATATAATACTTCAATTAAAGGAAAACTATCTTTTCCTTGTATTAATCCCATAAACTGACTATTAAACTCAGATTTTTCTATAATATTTTTTAAATAATAATCTTTTGTATTGAAATACAATTCAAGTTGATATGATACAGTTGAAACTAAATTAAATATGTTATTTTTTTCTGATTTTATTACCATACTCCTATAATAATTATAACTACCTATTATAATACTTAGAATGATTGCCATTATAATTATTTCTATTATAATTAATCTTCCAATTCTATAATAAAATCTTTTATTTGACTCTTTTATTCTAGTTTCCATAGTATCACTCTAATTTTTTTAATTTTAAAAAGCATTTCTATCTAAGACTTAAAGCCTTAGATAGAAAACAATTTAATAGTTTTATTAAATCTTAAAAATTTAACATTAAAATACTTTCAATAATATCCCTGCTGCAACTGCTGAACCAATCACACCTGCTACATTAGGACCCATAGCATGCATTAATAAAAAATTAGTTGGATTTTCATCTTTTCCGACCTTTTGAACTACTCTTGCCGCCATTGGTACTGCTGAAACTCCAGCTGCTCCAATCATAGGATTTATCTTTCCATTACTTAATTTATACATTATTTTACCAAATAAAACACCAGATATAGTTCCTATAGAAAATGCCGCTAAACCTAATGCTGTTATTTTAAGGGTTTGAATCGTCAAAAATGTATCTGCATCAGCTTTCGCTCCAACAGTCAATCCTAATATTATAGTAATTATATACATTAATGAACTTTGTGCTGTTTCAACTAACTTTGGAACTACCCCTGACTCTTTAATTAAATTTCCAAACATAAGCATCCCAATTAAAGGAGCTGAAGACGGTAATAATCCAATAGTGAATACAGCTACTATCACTGGAAAAATTATTTTTTCTCTTTTTGATACTGGTCTTAATTGCTCCATTTTTGTCATTCTTTCTTCTTTAGTAGTTAAAGCCTTAATTATAGGCGGTTGTATAATTGGTACTAATGCCATATATGAATAAGCCGCAAGTGCTATAGTTCCTAAAAGCTCTGGAGCTAATTCTCCCGTTAAATAAATAGCTGTTGGTCCATCTGCTCCTCCTATAATTCCTATAGATGCAGCTGCAGGACCAGCAAACCCTAATAAAATTGAACCTAAAAACGCAAAAAATATTCCAAATTGCGCTGCTGCACCTAATAATATAGTCTTTGGATTTGCTATTAGGGGACCAAAGTCTGTTCCTGCCCCTACACATAGAAAAATAAGTGGAGGATATATTCCAAACTCTATACCTTGATATAAATAATATAATAAGCCACCAGCTTCACCATTTTCTGGATGAAGCATTAGATTTGCTCCAGGCATATTTACTAAAAGCATTCCAAAAGCAATTGGTATCAATAGATATGGTTCATATTTCTTTTTTATTGCAAGATATAAAAATATACACGCAATAATAATCATAATTATTTGCTTAATATCTATAATTGCAAATCCCGAACTAATCCAGAAATCATATAACATCTTCCTCATAATAATACCTCCTCACTTATCCAATCCGGATTAAAATATCTTCAGAATTTACACTTTGTCCCTTACTTACATTTATTGCAATAACCTTACCATCTACTGGAGAAACTATTTCGTTTTCCATCTTCATAGCTTCAAGAATAACTAAAGTTTGTCCACTTTTCACAACATCATCGACATTCACTAGAATATCTATTACATTACCTGGCATAGGTGCTTCAACTTTTTGTCCTTCAGAAGAATTTGCCATAGCTACTACTTCCTTTGTTCCTTCTTGTATAACTTCTTCTTTTTCTACTTTTAATGAGGATTTCCCTTGTCTATCGACTTCTTCTATTTCTAACTCATACACTTTACCATTCAATTTAATGTGATATAATTTTGAATTCATTTATTGCCTCCTACTGTTTTATTATTTAATTCTTTTTATACTAGAAATCTGAAAATTAGGATTTTTTTTGCCTTGTCCTGCTATTATAGAAGCAGCTAAGGCAATTACAACTTTTTCCTCTTCATCTATTTCATTTACATACTTAGTATCTTCATTTTTAGATATCTTTTCATACATGCTTTCTTCTTTATAAAAAACTATTTTAAATGCTTTTAGAATAAAAAATATTATTATTAAAGTTACAAATACCAAAATCATACTAAAAACTGTTATTGTTAATGCTTTCGACATTGTTATCATTTTCATCACCTAACTTTTACATAGTCACTGTAATATAATGTATCTCTTGATTTTCATATTGCTCTTCAGGCTTATTTTTATTTTCCAAAAATCCCTTCGCCACTTGTGGAAATAATGCATAAGATAATACATCTTCTACAGATTTCGCTAAATCTCCAATTTGCTCTTCATATTTTTTTAGTCCTGGTTCAATTAAATCTGCAGGACGAACTGTAATTACTTTTTCATTACCTATAATTGTATTCTTTATTTCATCATCAATAGGAGCAGGAGACCTACCATAAAGACCCTTAACATATTCTTTTATTTCCTTTGGTATGATTTTATATCTTTCTCCAGACAATATATTAAACACGGCTTGAGTACCAACCATTTGACTCAATGGAGTAACAAGAGGTGGAAATCCTAAATCTTCCCTCACTCTTGGTATTTCCTTTAATACTTCTTCATATTTATCTAAGGCATTCTGTCCCTTTAACTGAGAAAGTAAATTTGATAACATACCTCCAGGTACTTGATACATCAAAGTATTTGGTTCTGCTTCCATTACTTTTGGATTTAATATCCCATTATCTCTATACTTTTCCCTTATAGGTTTAAAATATTGAGCTATATCGTTTAATACATCTAAATTTAATTTTGAACCTCTAATTCCATCTTTAAGAGTAAGAGCTATAGATTCAGTGGCAGGTTGGCTTGTCCCATTAGAAAAGGGAGATATAGCTGTATCAATAATATCAATGCCAGCTTCGACTGCTTTTAAATAAGTCATTGAAGCAATACCGCTAGTACAATGATTATGTAATTCCAGTGGAATATTTACTTCTTCCTTTAATCTTTTTACTAGTTCATATGCAAAATATGGTGTTAAAATTCCTGCCATATCCTTAATACAAATAGAATCTGCTCCTAATTTTTCAAATTTCTTTGACAACTCCACATAATACTCAATATCATGAACCTTACTTGTAGTATAACTTATAGCACATTGACAATGAGCTCCTGCTTCATTTATTGCTTTCACTGAAGTTTCTAAATTCCTTATATCATTTAATGCATCAAAAACTCTAATAATATCAATTCCCTTTTCCACTGATTTTTTAATAAATGTTTCTACAACATCATCAGGATAATGTTTATATCCTAAAAGATTTTGACCTCTTAACAGCATCTGAAGTTTAGTGTTTTTCACTACTTTTCTTATTTTTTTCAATCTTTCCCATGGATCTTCATCTAAAAATCGAAGACATGCATCAAAAGTAGCTCCTCCCCACACTTCCATAGCATGGTATCCTACTTCATCCATCTTAGATAAAATTGGAAGAATTTCATCTGTTTTTAATCTTGTTGCTATTAGAGATTGATGTCCATCTCTCAAGGCCGTTTCAGTTATTTTCACTGGATTCACTAATATTCTCCCTCCTTAATATACAGTTCATTTATTTAAAAAATAATCTGTTGCAATATGTTCTATTTTAATAAGTAAGTCTTTCAAATCATGATCTCTAGATCTTCCACATTCAAAAGCACTTTTATCACAGAGTAAACATTTCCTAGGTTTTTTATTTTTATCTTGTCTACTAATTTGTAAACCTTTATCATTTAAAATATCAATATCAAAAATCCTTCCTAATATATGCTTATCTTCTAATTTAGTACATAAATCTTTTACTTTAAAGGGTGAACACTTAAAAGATATAAAAGCCTCAGGACCACTATCTTTATATATTACTTTTTTATAAATAATTTCAATTTTATGTTCATCTAATATTTTCATTATTTCAAATAATCCTTCATCAAATATTTTTTTTATTAAATTATTATATTTTACCGAACCAGGAATATTTAATTTATATGAAATAATAGGACTATTAAATTTCTCTAATAATTCCTCATGAAAAGCCACCCTATCATCCTTAGCTTTTAAAATATCCTTTAATGATTGTTCTACACCTTCTATGGACATTTTATTATTACGCTCCTTATTTTACTTTTCTAATAACATCTATGATACTTCCATCCCTATATTCCACTAAAGCCACTACCTTATCTTCATATTGAATCTTCTCTGGATTGCCTACAATTTCTATTGCTTTATCCTTCAACTCCTCTATAGTATATACTGGAATATCTGATTTCTTATATTGCTCAATTAAATCCTGTCTTTTCGGATTAATAGCAATTCCTATCTCAGTAATCACTACATCAATCGTCTCTCCTGGAGTGATAACCGTATTTACTTTATTCACAATAGTTGGTATTCTACCTCTAACTAATGGTGCAACTATCAACGTAAGCTTTGAACCAGCAGCTGCATCACAATGTCCACCAGAGGCTCCCCTGATTACTCCATCAGATCCCGTTATAACATTTACATTAAAGTTTGTATCAACTTCTAATGCTGACAATATAACTATATCTAACTTATTTACAGCTGATCCTTTATTATGAGGATTTGCATAGAATGAAGAAGATATCTCATGATGTCTTTCATTTTTACTAACTGAATTAGCCGCCACTAAATCAAAACTTTGTACATCAAAAATATTATTTATTAATCCCTCTTCAAGCATTTCAACCATAGGTTTAGTTATGCCACCTAATGCAAAACTTCCTTTAATATCTTGTTTAATCATTTCATTTCTTAAAAATCTAGTTACAGCTAAAGATGATCCTCCTGTACCAGTTTGAAATGAAAACCCATCTTTAAAATATTCTGACCCTACAATTACTTTACTTGCATAATCAGCAATTAATAATTCTTTTGGGTTTTTTGTAAATCTAGTAGCTCCTGAAGCAATACCTTTTGAATCTCCTATTTCATTAACTTTTACAACATAATCTACATTTATCTGTAAAATACTTGCTGGCATATTTGGATAATCTACTATACTATCTGTTATAATAATTACCTTATCTGCATATTCTGCATCTATTTTAGCATATCCCAAAGGTCCACAAATAGCATTTCCATTCGATCCATTAGCATTTCCATATTCATCTGAGGAAGATGCTCCTAAGAATGCTACATCTATTTTTATATCTCCAGATTCAATAGCTCTTGCTCTTCCTCCATGAGAACGAATTATTACTGGTTCTTCCATTAATCCTTTAGAGATTTCCTCTGCTAACTCTCCTCTTAATCCACTAGATGTAATTTTCTTTATTACTCCATTTTTTATGTGTTTTATTAATGGTGCATGTATACTAGTTAAAGAACTAGAAGCTAATGTTAAATTTTTAATTCCTAATTTAGCAATTATATCCATGATATTATTTATAATATAATCACCTGATCTAAAATGATGATGAAAAGAAATAGTCATTCCATCTTTTAATCCACTTTTTATAACTGCATCTTCTAGAGATGCTAATAGTTTACTCTCTCCTGGTTTAACTCTAATTATTTTTGGAGATGATTTTCTCCCTTCTATTGCCTGTTCAAATGGTCCTTGATAAATTTTATAATTCCCTGCTATTTGCTCTGGAATATCTCTTCCTAAATTATTCTTCATATCCCGATTCCTCCTTATATATACCTGCAGCCATAGCTAAATGAAGAACCCTATCTGCCCTATCAACAATTGGTTTATCAATCATTTTTCCATTTAAAGAAATAACACCTGAACCCTTATCTGCTGCCTCCTTAATAGCTCTCTTTACATCTAATGCCTTTTTAATCTCTTTATCATTTGGTGTATAGATTTCATTTACTGGTCCAATTTGTCTTGGATTTATTATAGATTTTCCATCAAAACCAAGTTGTTTTATAAACTCTATCTCTTTTCTAAATCCCTCTTCATTATCAACATCAGAAAATACAGTATCTAACGCATATATTCCTGCAGCCCTTGCGGCTAATACTATTTGACTTCTTGCAGTAAATAGTTCCATACCGTCCAGATATCTTTTTGTCTTCATATTAGTAACAAAATCTTCCGCTCCAAGTGCAATACCTATTAATCTACTACTAGATGTAGCAATATCATAAGCATTAAATACACCTAATGGCCCCTCTATTGCTGCCATCATTTTTGTAGTACCTAATTCTTTGCCTATCTTTTTCTCTACTTCTTCTATGATTGCCTCTACCTCTAAAACATCTTCCTTAGTTTCTGTTTTTGGAAGTCTTATAACATCTACTTCCGATCTAACCATTGCTTCAATATCATTTTTCCCATAAGGAGTATCTAAACCATTTATTCTAACAACTATCTCGGTATTTCCATAATCTACTGTTTTTACTGCATTATATACTAAAAACCTAGCAGCATCCTTCTCTGCCAATGCAACAGAATCTTCTAAATCAAACATTAGACAATCTGCTCCATATATATATGCATCTCTTAACATCCCAGGATTATTACCCGGAACAAACATCATAGTTCTTCTTAGACGATCCATTAGTTAATTACCTCCCAATTGTAATCTTCTTTTATATCAGCACCTCTGTATGCAGCAGTTAATACTCTTGCTCTTATAGTACAATCTAATGCTCCTTTATCAACAGCTATCACTTTAACATCTTTTATATCTAAATGCTCTAATGTTTCTCTAATTACTTTCCTGATTTGATTCCCAAACTGTTTCTCTACAGAGCTTTTTAATTCAATTTCAATTCCTTGTCCTGCTTCAACTACTATTTGGATATCACTAGATTCCATAGTTCCTGCTATAGCTCTTTTTATGATTCTCATAACTTTCACCTCCAATTAATGTCTTCCAGTATTACTTCTTATATTCTCAATTAAATCTTTTGCATCTTTAGATCTAAAGAACTCATATGTTGATATTGGTACAAAATCCTTAATTCTTTCAATTTCATCTTTTTTTATCAGCTCTCGAACAAAAGATGCACTAATAGCTCTTCTCTTTGATTGGAGTCTCGGTACAATTTTCACCCTCATATTATTACCTTCTAAAATTCTTTTCATTGTTTCATTGTATGTCCTAGTTACTTCACAATAGGGCTCTTCTCCTACATACCTACTATTGATATTTAATGTAGGAATTATATACTTCTTAAATATAGTTAAATCTAATTCTGCATAAACTTTTACAACTTCTTGTGAGTCCTTCATAAAATATGATGGAAATGTAGCTCTAGAAACCATATATGATCCACCCTTATGAAGAATAACATTGTCTAAATATTCAATTTCCTTCTTAACAAGTTCATATCTTATTGAAAAAGGTATAATTGAGGCTTCTTCTGATACCACAAATAAATGAAGGGCATCATTTTCCCTAGCAGCTGTTTCTACTAAATATTGATGCCCATTTGTAAAGGGATTAGCATTCATTACTATACTGGCAATATTCTTACCATTTACTGTCTGAGTTGATATCTCTTTTAGATAAGAATTAATACCATCTGAAATATTTTCCATTAGCACAACTTCATTCACTCTAGCAATTTCATAAAATCCTAGGAAATTAAAAGATTTTGCTGATTCAGGTTTTGTATAAATAAAAAGATGAGTATTACCCCTTTGATATGCTTCTGATATTAAATGAGAGATAACTTTATTTAATAGACTTGTTCCTTGATATTCTGGTTTGATGGCAATAGATCTTAAAGTGTTTTTTGAAAGAGAACCTGTTGCAACCAGCTCATCTCCATTAAATACTCCAACCGTATATTCTACATTTTCATCTAAACGAATATTTTGAGTATTTAAAAATTCTTCTAATTCTCTTTTTTCTTCTTTATCATCAAGAAAAATTCTTTTCTTCTCTAATTGTAACCCTAGCATTTTTAAATTACCTTCTTTCTAAGCTTAAATCCCTTTTAAGTGCATATTAATTATACAATCACAGTATTTCTTTCCCAAGTTTTTTTCATGTTTCTAATGTATTTTTAGTGTTTTGTATATTTCTTCAAATTATATCTAAATAAAACACATTAAAAATACTTGGTATTCTTAATGTGTTTGGATAAAATGTAACTATACAAATTTTCCAGTATCGGTGAAGGGAAGGATATCTATGTCAGAATATATGGACGAATTTGTTAAAAATACAGACTTATCTCAAAACAAACCTATGCGTGATGTTATTTATGAAAGTTTAAGAAGTACAATTATTAAAGGTAAAATACCAGTTGGAGAAAGAATAATTGAAAAAGAATACGCTGATAGACTCAATATTAGTCGTACTCCAATAAGAGAAGCTTTAAAACGTTTAGAACTTGAAGAATTAGTAGAATATATTCCTAAATTTGGAGTTGTTGTAAAGAGAATTTCTAAAAAAGACGTCATTGAAATATACAAGATTAGACATTCTTTGGAAGTATTAGCTGCAGTAAATGCTATGGAAAATATAACTTCATCAGAAATACAAGAAATTAAAGATTTACTTAATTTAACAGAACAAAAAAATAATGAAGGAAGAGTAGAAGAAGTAATTGTACTTTTTGGAGAATTTAATTTTAAAATTTATAAGGCAAGTAAAATGAATAGACTTGCATCTATGATTTCTAAACTTAATGAATATCTACAGCGTTTTAGAGATATTTCTATTAAAGATAATAAAAGAAGAAAATCAGGACTAATTGAACATAAACAAATATTACAAGCTATTATAGACAAAGATAAAGCCAGAGTAGACAAACTTATACAAAGGCACCTTGACTACTCATTAAATATTGTACTTGAAGAAATTGATGAATAGGAGAAAATAAATGAATAAAGAATCATATGCCCATTATGTTGCATCACTTGCTCAAAGAGCAATATTATATGAAGTAAGTGTAAGTCCAAAACCTGGTCTTGTAGATCGTGAAAATAATGGGGCTCATAATGACATGAACTTTTTCACCTTTTTATCTAGTAGCTCTTCTCTATACAAAGGACTGTATGAATTTACTATGGCAGGTATAAATTTTAAAGAAAAGAATATTTCTAAACTGCTCAATAATATTAGACCCATAGGAATTGATTGTGAAAAAGCTATGTTTGATGCTACAAAAGGGATAAATACTCATAAAGGAATCATATTCTCATTTGGAATATTATGTGCAACTATAGGTTATTTATATGAAAAAAAACATAAAGAAATATTTCTTGCAGAAGAGGTTACTTCTGTAGTAAAAGATATGACAAAAGATTTAGTTACTAAAGACTTTTACAATTTAGACTTCAAGAAAAATTTAACCCATGGAGAGTATTTATACAAAGCTTATGGACTAAAAGGAATCCGTGGAGAAGTAGAATCTGGTTTTAAAACAGTAATATCAAAACCCATATCTATAATAAGACAATGGGATACTAATAAAAATCTTAGTAAAAATGATTTATTTTTAGAAGTCTTACTTTATATTATATCATCATCTGAAGATACAAATATAGTCACACGAGGTGGTATTAATAGCCTTAAATATGTAAAAGATACATCAAAAAGATTTTTAGAAAATGGAGGTATGAAACAATCTAATGCAAAAAAAATACTTAATTCTATAAATGATTCTTTTGTAAAAATGAATATTAGTCCTGGAGGTTCTGCAGATTTATTAGCAGTAACAATTTTTCTTGCTCTCATAGAAAATATAACATTGTAAACAGAGCATATCATGATATGCTCTGTTTACAGATTCATCTACAATTCTTAAATAAAGATATTTATCTTCTTTATTAAGTCTATTCTTCAATTTATTAATAATTTTATTAGTTTTCTTCTGCACCCCTCAAAATATCATTTATATATATTTTTTCTAAACTCCTTTAATTCACACAAGTAAACAAGGTAGAATACAATAATATATCCAGTGAAATGTTAAAGGAGGAAAACCCTATGAACAATGATAAGGTTTTAGAAATAAAGAACCTAAGTATGACTTATCATACATTAGATGGAGAAACTCACGCCCTAGATGATATTTCTCTAAATATTAATAGAGGAGAAATTGTTGTATTAGTAGGTCCTAGTGGATGCGGTAAGTCTACTTTATTATCTATAATAGCAGATTTAATAGAACCTTCCAAGGGTGAGGTTCTATTAAATAATGAGAAATTAAAAAAGTCTACTAAAGATGTCGGATATATGTTTCAAAAGGATAATCTTTTTGAATGGAGAACTATTAAGCAAAATAGTCTCATAGGATTAGAAATTCAAGATAAAGTTACTAAAGAAGGAAAAGAATTTGTAGAACATCTCTTAGATATCTACGGACTTGGAGAATTTAAAGATAGTTACCCTAGTCAATTATCTGGAGGAATGAGACAAAGGGTTGCCCTTATTCGCACCTTAGCTACAAGGCCTAATTTTCTTTTATTAGATGAACCTTTTTCCGCACTAGATTATCAAACAAGGTTGGCAATATCCGATGAAATCGGTCAAATACTAAGAAAAGAAAAAAAGACAGCTCTTATGGTTACCCACGATATATCAGAAGCTATATCTATGGCTGATAAAGTGGTTGTATTATCTAAAAGACCAGGTCGTATTAAAGATATTATCCCTATCCAGCTTACTTGTCCAGATTGTGATAGAAGTCCAATGAAATCTAGGGAAGCTCCTGAATTTAAAGATTATTTTAATAGAATATGGAAGGAGCTGGATGTTCATGTCTAATAGTAATAAATCAAAGGAACATGAAAACTATATAAAATCTATAAAAAAAAGAAAAAGATATATTAAAACTACTCAATGGCTTATTCTTATACTCTTCTTTGGAATATGGGAAATGCTAGCTAGATGTCAAATTATAGACATCTTTTTAACTAGCTATCCTTCTGAAATGTTTGATTTATTTATTAACTTTGTGAAAAACGGAACTCTATTTGAACATTTAGGTATCTCTTTAATGGAAAATGTTGTGGGATTTCTAGGGGGAACTATTTTAGGCATTATCATTGCCATATTATTATGGTGGTCTGATTTTATATCAAAGGTATTAGACCCTTATTTAGTAGTATTAAATAGTCTACCTAAGACTGCATTAGCACCTATAATAATAATATGGGTTGGGGCTGGATATTCTGGTATAATCGTTACAGCAATTTCAGTTTCAATAGTTGTTACTATAATGAATGTATATAATGGATTTAAAGAAGTAGATATCGATAAAATAAAGATGTTGCAAACATTTGGTGCAACTAAATTCCAAATTTTAAAAAAAGTGATTCTTCCTTCTAGTGTCCCTGCTATGATTAATTCATTAAAAATAAATATAGGATTATCTTGGGTAGGAGTCATAGTTGGTGAATTCTTAGTATCTAGAGCTGGAATAGGATATCTCATAGTTTATGGTGGTCAAGTTTTCCAGTTAGATTTAGTTATGATGAGTGTGTTAGTATTAGCTATAATAGCCGCATTGATGTATCAAGGTGTAGCTCTTATTGAAAAAAAATATATGAAATGGAGACAATAATATAAATCATCTTAATTGTGCCTGTCTCAAAAAGCATCCGATATCTACACAATTTAGTGTTAAGATACTAGGCTGCTTTTATTTTTTGTATAACAAAATAGAGATTCTGAAAATCCCGTAAAAAATTCATATTAACTTAATTTTAAGTCTTAAATGTTATTATTTTAGTCAGGAAGACAACCTTCCTTATTTATTACATCCTATAATTGTTTTAATCCTCTAATATTTATTTCATTTTACTCCTTCAATATTTATTTTTATAATAAAACTGCTGCAATTGTACCCATTATTAATAATGGTATATTGTAATGTAAAAATGTTGGAACAGAGGTACCCCATATATGATCATGTTGCCCATCCACATTTAAACCAGCTGTTGGCCCAAGTGTACTATCAGAAGCAGGAGATCCGGCATCTCCAAGAGCACCCGCAGTCCCTACCAAAGCAATAGTAGCTGCAGGACTAAAACCCATAGCCATAGCAATTGGCACGAATATAGCTGCTAGTATTGGAATAGTTCCAAATGAAGTACCTATACCCATAGTTATTACTAGTCCAATTAATAACATTAAAAATGCTGATATTAATTTACTACCTCCCATAATATTTACACTTGCTTCAACTAGAGAATCAACACCTCCTGTAGCTCTTATAACAGAGGCATATCCTGAAGCAACTAACATAACAAAAGCTATAAAGCCCATAAGTTCTATTCCACCTGTTAGAATATCGTCCATATCATTCCATTTAAATGCTCCAAAAACTAACATCATTGCAAGACCTATAATTGCTCCTAATGGTAATGAGCCTGTAGTTATTTGAATTGTAAAGGCAGCTATTGCCCCTATAATTGCTCCTATATGCGAACAAGTCAAATTTGTATCTATTGTATAATCCGTATCAACTTCGATTACTTTAGTTTCTGTATATTCTCTAGGTTTTCTATATGAAATTAAAATAGCTATGAATAAGCCAATTATCATTCCAAAACCTGGTAAAATCATTGATTTCCAAACCATCTCTGTCACAACATTCACACCATTTTCTATTAAAGAGTCCCTAATTATATTATGAAATATAAGCCCAAATCCTGCTGGTATCATAATATAAGGAGCTTTAAGCCCAAATGTCAAAGCACACGCTACAGCCCTTCTATCTATTTTAAGTTTATTCATAACTGTAATAAGTGGTGGAATCAATATAGGAATAAATGCTATATGGACTGGTATTAAATTTTGAGATAAACATGCAATAACTGCTATTAAAAAAATAAATACAAATTTTTTATTTTTAATTACTGAACCAATTTTTAAAGCTAAAATTTCTGCTGCACCTGTTTTTCCAATAGCAAAGGCTAAAGCACCTAATAAAATATAAGATAGAGCAGTTTCGGCATTTCCTCCCATACCTTCTATTAAAATTGTCATCGTTTCTCCTAAACCCATTCCTGAAATTAATCCTCCAGTTATGGCAGCTAATATAAGTGCTATTAATATATTTACTTTTATTAAACTAAGAACAACCATTACTACCACTGAAATTAATACTGGATTAGTTAACATTACATCACCCCTTTTTTAATATTTTATTTATAGTTAGTCCTAAAAAGAACTAATTATATATATAATTATTAAATAATTTTAACATACTTTTAAATTATAAGAAAGTATTCAATAAGTACCTATCTCCATAAAATTTAAAGATCATCATGGGTAATGTAAAAAAATTTGTGCTTAAGCGAAAAATAAAACTCTTTCAATATAATAGAGAGTCTAAATAGACAATATAAAAATATCTATTAAATATAAATAGGTATTCCAAATTTCTTAGCAACTTCTTTTAACCCTTCTTCAATTTCTTCTCTTGAAAAATTATTTTTTTCTAGAAAATCATCCTCAAAATTATTTAATCTTTGATAAAAATCTAGAGCTAATTCCATATGTTTTTTATCTTTACAATCTAATTTCTCATATAATAAATTTTCAGCTTCATTTATTTTCCCTTTATTTATTAAGCTAATAAGCTCCTTATAAAGATAATCTGTTGGTGTATAATTCTCTTCATCTAACACCTGATAATCAATAGTATCTTTATTGAAAATAACTTTCGCCAAAAATCTCACTATATCTTCGATCATTTTCATTACATAGTCTTGTTGAAACATAAAATATATCACTAACCTTTCAAAATATCTATATTTTATAATATATAAAATACATTAAAAATTATATTATACATTATCATTTAATAAAACCATATGTATATGGTCCTCCCATTTTCCATTTATCTTTAAATATTTATATGCCATTCCCTCATTATAAAATCCTAATTTCTCAACAACTCTTAAAGACCGTTTATTTTTAGGCATGATATTGGCTTCAATTCTATGTAGTCCAAATTCATTAAACATAACATCAATTCCCTTTTGAATTGCCTCGGTTATATAACCCTTGTTAAGCTCATCCTTATCTAGTTTGTAACCAAGATGACAAGATAAAAATGCACCTCTTACAATATTGTTAAAACTAATAGACCCTATTATTCTACTATTATCTTCCTTTTTAAAAATCCACAATCTAAGTAAATTATTATTTTCAATATTTAATAATTCTTTATCTAACTGTTCCTCCTGATATTGTTTCGTATAAAATTCTTCATTTTTTACAGCTTCCCATTCTTCTAAAAAAGACTTATTTCTTAAATAATAATCTACAATTAATTTTTCATAGGATCTGTCCAATACTTTTAATAATAGTCTTTCTGTTTCATAAACTTTATGCATTAAAATCACTCTCCAATGTTAGACTTATTGATATAAAAAGTCATTTCATCATTACTGCCTAACTTTTCTATTATAATATCATCACTAATTATTTCTACCTTCTCATAATATGTTCTTTATTTTACTCCATAAAAAATATGTTTTATAGATTGTCAATAAAGAGCATCTAGTATATTTATTATAATCTATATATAATTAATCATTCTTCAACTATTCTAAAATCCCTTCCTATATTTCCCTTATGTATATCTTAATTTTAATAATAATTATATTTTGTAACTTTATTTAAATAAAGATTTTAATATAAATTAATTTTTACTTTCTATAAAGGTATAAATCTATAAGTGTAGAACTAATTAAATAAATAGAATATAATAAAATTGATAAATAGCTAATATGAAGATATTAATATCTTCATATTGGTTATTTATACTAAAACATTATTAAAAAGTAGGTGTATATATTGAATACTAAACAATTACGTGCTAACATACTTTTATTAATTACTGCTTCAATATGGGGATTTGCTTTTGTTGCACAAAGGGTAGGTTCTCAACATGTAGGAGCTTTTACTTTCAATGGAATAAGATTTGCTATTGGAAGTATTTCACTAATACCTTTAATTTTTTATTTTGATAAAAAAGATAAGAAAAAAGAAAGTAAAACTGAACTTACTACTAAAAATATAATCATACCAGGTATAATAATGGGGATTGCCCTTTATATAGCTGCAACATTTCAACAGGTTGGATTAATGTATACAACTGCTGGAAAAGCAGGCTTTATTACTGGTCTTTATATGGTTATTGTTCCAATTCTAGGAATATTTTTAAAACAAAAAATTGAAACAAAATCATGGATTGGAGTAGGACTTGCTGTAATTGGACTATATCTTCTAAGTATAAATGAAAACTTTAGAATGAGTTACGGGGATTTCTTGGAACTTATAGGGGCTTTATTCTGGGCTATACACATTTTAACCATAGATCATTTCACAAAAAAATTAAACCCATTGAAATTATCTTGTATCCAATTTGCAACTTGTTCAATATTAAGTATAATAACAGCTCTAATCTTTGAAGAAATTAGCATGGATGCTATTTCTAACGCACTAATTCCTATACTTTATGGTGGTTTCATGTCAGTAGGGATCGCATATACTCTTCAAGTAGTAGCCCAAAGAAATGCAAAACCTTCTCACGCTGCTATCATACTAAGTATGGAATCAGTATTTGGAGCCATAGGTGGGACTATTATGTTAGGTGAAAGTATGAATATTAGAGGATATATAGGTTGTGCATTTATATTAACAGGAATTCTAATAACTCAAGTTAAATTCACTTCAAAGAATAATAAAAACACTTTAGATGGTACTGCTACTCCATAATATCGGGTGGCAGTACCATTTAATTAAAATACTTACTTAATATTTGCAAGTTCATTTATAAATTATCTAAATCAAAAACTTTTTCTAGAAATAATATTGTCCTATTTATCTTTATAAATGTAATCAATATTTAATATATATCCAAATTCCAGCTATAAAAGCTCCTATACTATTAAATATTAAATCAAGATTTATATCTACTAAACCATGCTGATTAGATTTATTCAAAATAACATCTAAAATAAATTCGAATATTTCAAAAAGATTTCCTAAGGTTATACCAATAGAAAATACAAAAACAGATATTAAAATTTTAGAATTTATATACTCATCAAAAACAGATATCAATACTTCATATGAAAATAAACTTATTCCAAAAATACCAATTAGATGAAGTGCTTTATCAAAATATGTACCTGTTTCATAAAAGTTAAAATATTGTCCTAATGCCAGATGCGAGATTGATATTAAAACAAATAAAAATTTGACTAAATTACTAATATCAATTACTTTTCTTTTTTCATAATTAATTATTATTATATATACTACATATATAAATATTAAATTTAAAATATAGCTATATTGTTTATTAACTATAAAAGCTGCTAATAAAACTATTATGCAAATATTAAAGAAATACAATATTAATTTTAAAAATTTATCTGTTTTCATTATTATAATCCTTTCATTTCACTATTTATAGTAGATATTACTTTTTATCATTTCTTGGAACAACATGAATTCCTTCATCTTGTTTCCATTCTGCATAAAAAACCTCTTCTATTTTTTCTACTCCATACATATGTATTTGATTTTTTAACCATTCTTCATCATAACCTATAGCATTTAGATTATCATAAAGAATTTCTCCATCCAATACTAAATTAACAGGTAAGTAGGTAACTTTTTCAGGTAAATTCAAATCCTCTATTGTAGGATTATCATATTTTGATTTCTTCAATATACTTATTTTTCCACCGGGTTCTAATATCCCATACTCTACTTCTCTTATAGAAAATACATCCTTTTGTCTTAATAAGCTTAATAATTCATTTATATCTAATTTTTCTCTTTTAATAACATTATAGTCTATCTTACCATGACGAATAATTAATGATGGATCTCCTTGTAATATTTTCCTTGTTTTTCTAAATTTTTGAGTTATCTTTTCAATAATAAAAATTAAAAGTGCCCATATAAAAATTGCATACATTATGTATACTATGCTAATATTCTCATCATATATAGCATTTCCTAAAAGTTCTCCCAAAACTAATGCCGATATGAAATCAAAGGGAGTTATTTGATCTATATGTGTCTTCCCTAAAAATTTAGTTATTGCAAGTAATGCGAAAAAACCAAAAATTAGTTCTATTGTTAAATCAAAAAATTTTTCTATTACCATATTATCACCTTCTCATATATATTAATATCTACATCTTCTCCTTATAATATTTCTTCAAATATATATTCCCCTCTTTTTGAAAATGATATTACTAATTTTAATAATAAAAACTAATAATGAATTGATCCAAAATATACCATGGAATTTATTACATAAATATATATACATTAATTTATATTAATAAGTATAAATTAATTTAGAACATAAAATATTTGGAAGGTGATAAGTATGACAGTTGCTTCTCAATTAAAACAAACTATTGCAACTCTTAATGGTGTTAAAAGTACATTAGAGATATATTCACTAAAATCTTTTAATGAAGAAGAAAAATCTATCTATAAGAATTCTTTAAAAACTACTGAAGAGGTAATTCATGATTTAGAAGAAAGACTAAAAATTGTTGAATACGAAGAACCTCAGTATAAAGGATTTTAAGGGAGGTAAAAATATGGCAAATTGGATTGAAATATTATTAAGATCTATCATGCTATTTTTTCTAGTTTTAGGATTGACTAGAATAATGGGAAAAAGACAATTAACTAAGTTAACTCCCTTTCATTTCATTAGTTATTCTATAATTGGAATATTAGCTGCTTTAATATCTGTAAACATAATAGATAACTTGGTATTGGGACTTTTATCCTTAGGAACTTGGGTTGCCTTTTATTTAATATTAGATTACTTTGCTTTAAAAAGTAAACTTATCCACGATTGGATAAATGGCAGAGAAACCATATTAATAAAAAATGGAAAAGTGATGGAAGAAAATCTTAAACAAGCAAGGCTAACAGGAGAAGAATTACTTAAAGAACTTCGTACTAAAAATGCATTTAATTTAGCTGATGTTGAATTCGCTGTAATGGAAACTACTGGTGAACTCAATGTTTTATTAAAATCTGATAAAAAACCAGTTACTCCATTTGAATTAGGTACAGAAGTATCTCCTAAAAGTGCTCCTCAAACTGTTATTTTAGATGGCAATATTTTAGATGAACCTTTAAGCAATATAGGTTTAAACAGAGGATGGTTAAATACTGAATTAGAAAAACTTGGACTTTCTTTAGATAATATCTTTATAGGTCAAGTAGATTCCTCTGGAGATCTATATGTAGATTTATTTGACGACTCAATACAAGTTTCTCAACCAAAAATAAAGGAAACTTTATTTGCAAACATAAAAAAATGTCAATCTGACCTTGTTAAATATGCATTAGATACTCAAGATAATAAAGCAAAAAAGATGTATTCATCTAATGCAAAAAAATTAAAAAATTTAATGAATAAACTTGAATCTTATCTATTACATTAGAAAGGACTGAAAATATGTCTAGTAAGAAAAATAAAAAATTAACTCCAACACAACAAAAATATCAAAAATTTGCTAAAGCAAGAGAACCAAAACCTTCTGTAATTAAAAATTGTCTTAAAGCATTTTTATCTGGAGGTCTTATTTGTACATTTGGTCAAGCATTACAAATGCTATTTATAAAATATTTTGACTTTACAGAAACTACTGCTGGAGACCCAACTGTAGCAGTACTAATAATCATTTCTGTTCTACTAACTGGTTTCGGTGTATACGATCATATAGCACAATGGGCTGGAGCTGGTACAATTATCCCAATTACAGGATTTGCAAATACCATTGCTTCTGCTTCAATTGAACATAGAAGTGAAGGGTTTGTCTTAGGAGTAGGCGGTAATATGTTTAAAATAGCTGGATCAGTAATAGCCTATGGAGTGTTTTCAGCATTTGTTGTTTCTCTTATAAAAGTTACTATTCAAGCGTTAGGTGGGATATAAATGAAAAAAGGACATCAATCATGGATTTTTAATTCTAAACCTATAATTATATCTTCTGCAGCAGTTGGAGGTCCCTTTGAGGCTCAAGGAGCTATAGCTGAGGATTTTGACATGCTCCATCAAGATATATGGCTAGGTCAAGATAGTTATGAAAAAGCTGAAAAAAAACTTTTAGAACAAGCATGTGAAATATCAATACAAAAAGCAAATCTGAGAAAAGAAGATATTGAGTTTTTTATAAGTGGAGATTTAATGAATCAAATCATATCCAGTAGTTTTACTGCTAGAACATTAGGCGCTCCATACCTAGGTATATTCGGTGCCTGTTCAAGTTCTATGGAAGGTTTAGCTCTAGGTAGCTTACTCATTGACAGTAAATCAGCTAATTATGTACTTGCTGGTGCCTCTAGTCATAATGCTGCTGTAGAAAAGCAGTTTAGATATCCAACAGAATATGGTTCCCAAAAACCTCCTACAGCTCAGTGGTCTGTTACAGGTGCAGGAACAGCATTATTATCTCAAAAAGGTACTGGCCCAAGGGTTACTTCTGCTACTATTGGTAGAGTTATAGATATGGGAATATCCGATCCTTTCAATATGGGTAGTGCAATGGCTCCTGCAGCAGTAGATACCATAGAAGCTCATTTTAGGGATTTAAATATTGAACCTTCATATTACGATTTAATTGCAACTGGAGACCTTGGAAGAATTGGTCATCAAATTGCTGTAGATTTATTAACTGAACATGGCATAAATATTCCTAAAAATATATTTACTGATTGTGGTCTTTTAATATATAAAAAAGAACAACCTGTAATTGCAGGAGGGAGTGGATGTGGTTGTTCTGCTACAGTAACCTATGGACATTTACTCAATCGTATGAAAAAGGGAGAATTTAAAAAAATACTAATTGTAGCAACAGGTGCTCTACAATCTCCTCTTTCATACCAACAAAAAGAAAGTATACCTTGTATAGCTCACGGTGTATCGATAGAAATGATAGAAAGTGAGGTGCTGTAAATATTATGGAAAAATTTTTTTGGGCTTTTATAGTAGGTGGAGGTATATGTGTTGTGGCTCAAATTATGCTGGATGTATTTAATCTTACACCAGCTCATACTACCACTACACTTGTTGTTGTAGGTGCTATATTAGGAGGATTAGGATGGTATGAACCTATAATAAAATTTGCAGGAGCAGGAGCATCTGTTCCAATAAGTAGTTTCGGAAATTCACTTGTAAAAGGTGCTTTATCAGAAGCAAACAGAAGTGGAATTATTGGTATTCTCACTGGAATATTCGAAGTAACTAGTGCTGGTATTTCAGCTGCAGTTATATTTGGATTTATGGGAGCCTTAATATTTAAACCTAAAGGTTAAATTCATTTAAAAGTCCCTAAACCACTAAATGATTTAGGGACTTTAAATGAATTATTTCAGTCCTGGATTTTGAAAGTTTTTATTTTGACTTTCCCTTATTCTTCGTTTAACTTTTTCCATTTCTGCATTTTCTACCGCATTAGAAGTAGAAAGGTTTGGAACACTACCTATTGAATTAGTAAAATTCATTTGTGTAGTATTTTTAGGATTATTTATTTTCCTTTTAACTTTTTCTCTTTCTCCTTGACCAACAGCCTTAGAATTTTTTAAGTTTGGTGTTTGATTATTTGTATGACTCATTTAAATTCTTCACCTCTTCTTTGAATTATAAGCTTTTTGCTTACAAAAATATTATCCCCAGACATCAATATTAATATTTCATATAAATTATTAAATTACAGGAAAAAAATACAAAAATTTAATTTAACATATTTTTGAAGCTACTAATTCTATAATTGAAATTACTAAAAAATCATCTTAAGTTGAAGTAGATTTACTATTTCCTTTTTGCTTTATTAAACTTATAATTAAAATTATTATAGGTATTATAAATTGAAATGGTATAGCATAATAAGGATAAATTTCTTGAGCTATTCTAAACATTTCAGCTACATTATTATATAACCAATTAGATAAAGATACACTTATTATAACAATTGGAATAACAAAAGGTTTATAATCATTAAGATTAAATAACTGAGTAATTCCTATTAATAACGAATATATACATATCCATATTTGAATTGCAGCTAAAACTAACTGACTTACCGTAATAAAAGGATCTATTATAGCTCCAGGAACTACAGTTGATGTCCTATGTAAATTAAAATAATTTCTATTAATCATTTCTGGACCTAATACCATTATATTCATTAATGATATTATAATAAGTAATACTCCGACGAATGTTATAGATATAAAAGATGATTTTAATATCTTTTCTTTTTTATTCACAAAAGTAAATATCATTAAAAACAAAATTGCTTCACCAAATGGAAAAGTTAGTAATCCAAAAGAAGTCTTTAGTATTGGATTCATACCATATTCTAATACTGGTTGTATATTAGTAATATCCATATGCTTAAAAGATCTTAATAAAATTATTATAATGCTAATAGGTGGTATTATAAATGCAATCATAGAAGTCCTGGCTATAGTTTCTAATCCATATTTTAATCCAATTACTAAAGCAACAGAACTAAATGCAGTAATAAATATTCTGGGAGTTTCAGGAAAAACTACAATACTAATATATTCACTATAACTTCTAAAAATTAATGATGATAAATGTAAAAAATACCATAAATACAATACAGACAAAATTCTTCCTATGTATTTACCAAATATGTCTATCAAAATTTCTATTAAAGTTTTATTAGGGTTTAATTTTGCAATATAGACATACATCCCTATTAATACATAAGCAAATACCCAAGATATTATTATAGATATCCAAGCATCTTGCTTGACTGCTCTAGCAATATTTACAATTATCGAATCACCAATAATAAAACCTGCCATCAATATAATCAATTCTTTATTAGAAATCTCTATATTCTTTAACATAATTACACCTCAATATACTATGTATCTTACTATCTTTTCAATTAAAACAACTGGACTCTCAGGCGCCTTATCTATTATTTGCAATAAACTCATTATAAAGCCAATCACTATAAGAGAAAAATAAATTGTAAATATTCTTTTAGATGATTTTTTTTTTATATATGGCATATCAATAGCTATAACAATAAAAAATATTACTATCAATAGTACTATTAATTTAATTGTCATATTTAATCCTCTTCCTTTACTCTATTTCATTAGCTGAATCTATTAATCCACTATTTATAATTTTAAAATCTACATTAATTTCTACTAAAGCATTACTAAACTCATCTTCCCAATTTGATTCTACATTCTTCCAATAATCTGGATATTCTTTATATAACTTTTCTCCAAATCCAAAAATATCACTTTTATATTCATTTTGTGCTAAATCCACAATATTTTGAACTTTTTTATTAATAGAATCTTCAACCTTCTTTTCTAACATCTTTGAATTTTTTTGATTAGTTAAATCATCTTCTCCTTGTTGTCCACCAATTGTTCCCTGAGCCTTTATATTTATGCTATATTTAAATTGATCTCCTTCTATATTTAAACCTATTTTAGTATCTGACCTTTTCTGTTCAATAGTTACCAGTTCTTCTTCATTTAAAGGATCTTTTACTATTATAAGTCCATTTTGTACTTTCCCTAATATATAATTTAGCCCTTCAACAGAATCATCATCTATCCATCCTATTAATTTATCCTCTAAAAATATCCCTGCTCCTTTTACGTCTATATTTGCTATTTTAAGTTCAGATACTTCTTCCTTAATCTCTATTTTTCCTATAGTAGGATTTTTTTTTGGAAAATTCAAAGATGTTATTATATCAAAGAGACGTACATTATATATATGAAAATCACTTTTATCATTTAATAATATCTCCATCAAATGCATTGCAGGGATATTCTCCAAATCACTTTTAGCCGATAAAATTTTTTTAGCTGTAGTATCCTTAGCAATTACTACATTAGGTGCTAATCTAAGTTCTTGATCCCTTTCAAAAAAATCTAGAAATTCTCCTATTCCACTTCTGGCTAATTCTTCTCCAATAACAATTAACTGAAGATGACTATAATATGGTTTTCTATTAACAGTTTGTAACTGTTTTCTTATAGTATCAAATAAAGTATCTCCTTGTGTAGAGTGTACCCAAACATTATTAGTATTAGTACTTCCACTACTATTACCTTGACTACTTAATGATACTGGATTTATAATTTGTAATGTTACTTCTATAGTGTCATCATCTATTTTATCTAAACCTATCCCCAATACTATTGCTTTTTCAATTAAAGTTACATTATCCCAACATCCAGTGGTACCCAATAAAATAGAAATTATAATTAATGTTAAAATTACTTTATATAATATAGTTCTCATAACTAATCCTCTTTTTCAATATAATTTTTATCATCACTATAATTATTTGAATATTTCCATGAAGATAATTTTGAACTTTTAAACATACTCCACAATGGTGCTCTAATTAATGTATCCTCAATTCTCTCTTTTCTAAATGGGGAAAAAGGGCTTAAATAAGGCACCCCAAAAGACCTCAATGAAGAAAGATGAAGCATAATTATTGCTAACATTATTACAATCCCCATAAATCCTAAAATATTTGCTCCAATCATTAAAATTATCCTTATAAATGGTAGAGACTCTGATAATGCTGGTACAATAAAACTTGTTATAGCAGTTAATGCAATAATAATTATCATTATTTCACTAGCCAATCCAGCAGCAACTACAGACTCCCCTATTACTAATGCTCCCACTATACTTATAGCTTGCCCAATAGGTTGAGGCATTCTTATACCTGCTTCTCTTAAAAGTTCAAATAGTAAAGACATAAATATTGCTTCCCAAAATGGATCAAAGGGAATGCCTTCATGAGAATCCATAATAGATAGTAATAATCTCACAGGAATAACTTTTGTATGAAAATTTATTAAAGCTATATATAATGCTGGTAACATTGTTGTTATTATAAAAGATATAAATCGTAACATTCTATTAAATGAAGCATAAAGAATTCTAGAATAATAATCCTCACTACTTTGTAAAGTTTCTACAAATAAATAAGGCAATGTCAAAACAAATGGAGTACCATCACAAATTATTGCTATTCTTCCCTCTAAAAGTTTACCTGCTACCTTGTCTGGTCTTTCACTAACTCCAATTGTTTGAAATGGTGAAAATGGAGCATCTTCTATAAATTGTTCAATATATCCAGATTCCAGTATTGAATCTGATTTAATACAAGATAATCTATATTTCAAATCAGAAATTATATTTTCATCAGCAATTCCTTTTATATAACAAATACATATATCTGTATCCGTTTCTACACCTAATGTTAAAGTTTCAAATTTTAATTTTGGATTCTTGATTTTTCTTCTTAACATTGCAGTATTAGTCTTTAAATTTTCAACAAAACCTTCTCTAGGACCTCTAATTACACTTTCTGTAACTGGTTCAGAAATACTACGTTCTTTCCAATCCCTTGCAGAAATAACAAGAGCACTATCCGCTCCATTCACATACATTAAAGTATCCCCTGAAAGAATGCTTTCTATAGTTTTCTTAAAATCTTTAACTTCTCTAATATCTGATGCAGTTATTATCTCTTTTTTTATAAATTGAATTATATCTTCTTCTCTAGTCCATTCATCATTATCTTTATTATAATCAAACTCTAAAAATCTTTCTAAAACATCATTATTAATAATTTCTTCATTTATCATTCCATCTATATATGTAATAATAACTTCTCTTTTAAAATCATCACCTATAGTTATCTTTCTTAATATAAAATCAAAACTATCAACAAAAATTTTTTTTAATTCAATTTCTATATTATTAATATCCTTTGGTATTTTAGTATCTATATTTAATGAAATATCAATTTTTTTATTCTTAGATTTTTCTTTTTCTAATTTCATATATCTAAATATATTTCCTAATTTTCTAAACATATTATTATCCATCCCAACCATTTACAAAATCCCTTAAATACATATAAAGAATTATTACCAATAAAAGTTAATAATATACAAATAAGGCTCAAACATCTAGATGCTTAAGCCTTATTTTTACTTTACAAGTTTATAATAAATTCTTGAAGTCCAACTATATACAATTCCATATACTAAAACAAATACCAATATTATTAAACCAGTAAAACCTAAGAACAATTTTTTATTAGTGAGATTTAATAGAGCTAATATCTTTGTAACTGCGGGAAATGCAACCATAAGATGAATAATAGCTGTTACAAGAGGTAAAAAGAAAACCATTAAAACTTGACTCTTAATAGTTGATTTAACTTCATCCTTGCTCATACCAACTTTTTGCATAACTACAAACCTATCATGATCCTCATATCCTTCAGAAATCTGTTTATAATAAATTATCAATACAGTTGCCACCATAAACATAGTACCTAAGAATAATCCAATGAAAAATAAACTACCATAAACTGATAAAAAATCATCTCTATTTGTATATATATCTTCTATACTTTCAAAATTTTCTATAGACTCTTTTAAATTACTATTTAATTCAGTTACAAACTCAATTTTATTATCTTTTTTACCATCTAAATTAAAGTTATATTCATAGTAAACATGATTTTCTATGCCTTCTTTTTCACTTATAATAGTTGCCAATTCATTCAAAACTTTTTCATCAGGTACAATAATATTAATTGTATTAAATATATTCATACCACTAACAAAATTAATATCTTCTACTTGATCTTTTATTTTAAGTTTTTTATCGTATATATTTAGACTGTTATAATCAAAATCCCCTGTATTAGTATAAATTAAAATTTCGTCTTTATTTAATACTGTATCTTTTCCTTCATATTTATTATAATCCTCCAATGTAAATAAGTTAGCTTCATACATATCTTCCATAGACTTATTATTAAATTTCATTTCATCTATTGTGAACCTATTCTCATCTAAATAAACAACCGTACTAAATCTCTTATAATTTACCATATCATTTACATTCACATCATAATTTTCAGCATTATTTAAAATAAGCTTTTCAATTTCTTCATTTTCTTCTCCATCATATTTATAATTAGTCATTACATCATAGGGAAAACGAGTTCTCATAATGTCTTCCATACCTACATACAAAGAAATAGTAGAAGATAATGTAAGTAACACAGCTGTACTTAATATACATATATTAGTAAGACCTACTGCATTTTGTTTCATACGATAAATCATACTAGAAACTGAAATAAAATGTTTTTTATTATAATAAAATTTCTTGTTTTTTCTTAGTATTTTAATGCAAGTAATACTTCCTGCTGTAAATAACAAGTATGTTGCAAATATAACCAAAATAATTGCTATAAAAAATACATTTATAGAATTTATAGGATTCTTTATAGTTAATGATAGATAATAACCTATTCCCAAAAATATAAATCCTACTATTGACATCAACCATTTTGTCTTAGGTTCTCTCTCTCCCTTCTTGTCTCCTTTAATTAAATCAATAGGATTTGTCATGTAAGTTCTTATTATATTGAATAACATTACTAATCCAAACGTACTAATAAAAAGAATCATTGTTGTTATAATCGACTTTATTGATATACTAAATTCAATTGATGTACTTAAATTTAATATATTAAGCAATACTGTAAACATAAGACGGCCAAATAATACTCCTGATAATATTCCAATCAATAGAGAAATTCCTCCAGAATATACTACTTCCCAAAGTAGCACTCTACTAATATGCTTTTTTTCCATACCTAATACACTATACAGCCCTAATTCTTTTTTTCTCTGTTTTATAAGAAAGCTATTAGTATAGAAAATAAAGATTATCGAAAATATCCCTTCAGTATATACTCCAAAATTCAAAATTGTTGACATGGTACCAACACCAAAAAAGTTTCCTCCAACTACTTGCTGTGATATTGCATGAAGAATATAGAATAAGGAAATTATAACTGTAGAAGATAATATATATGGAAAATATGTGTTTTTATTCTTCTTTATATTATTTATGGCTAATTTAGAATAAAACATTTTATTCATTTTTGTTTCCTCCTGTAGCAATAAGAGTTAATGCATGAGATATTTTTTCGTACATTTGTCTATTTGTTAATTCTCCCTTATATATTTGATGAAATATCTCTCCATCCTTTATAAATAATACTCTACTTGCATGACTTGCAGCTGTTGTACTATGTGTTACCATCAAAATTGTTTGATTATTTTTATTTATTTCTGAAAATACATTTAATAATTCTCCTGTAGCTTTAGAATCCAAAGCTCCTGTGGGCTCATCAGCAAGTATTATTTCTGGTTTCGTAATAAGAGCCCTAGCTACTGCAGCTCTTTGTTTTTCTCCTCCTGAAACTTCATATGGAAATTTTTCTAACAAATGATCAATCTTTAAACTCTTTGCTATTGGAATTAATCTATTATTCATTTCCTTATAATCCTCTCCAGATAAAACAAGAGGTAGAAAAATATTATCTTTTAATGAAAAAGTATCTAATAAATTAAAATCTTGAAATACAAACCCTAAATGTTCACGTCTAAATGATGCAAGATCTTTTTCTTTCATAAATAATATATTATTTTCTTTTAATAGTATTTCTCCACTATTAGGTTTATCTAAAGAAGCAAGTATATTTAATAACGTGGTTTTTCCTGACCCAGATTCTCCCATGATAGCAACATACTCTCCTTCTTCAACCGAAAAAGAAATATTTGTTAATGCTTCAACTTTATTACCACCAAATCTGGTGGTATACACCTTTTTTAAATTTTTTATTGTTAACATTTCCATCTAAATCCCTCCAATTTTCTTACTATACTTTTAGTATAATAAAAAGAGAAATGTTTTACCTTAGAATTGGCTTACATTTCTCTTTTAAACCTTACATTTATGTAAGGCTTAATCATATTTCTAATTCTATAGAAGATAAATCTATCTTTACTGTAGTTCCTATACCAATCTCTGAATAAATACATATATCATGATTAAGTTTATCTAAAATTTCTTTACACAAATAAAGTCCTAATCCAGTAGATTTTTTATTGATTCGTCCATTATATCCGGTAAATCCTCTTTCAAAGATTCTTGGTATATCACCCTTACTAATTCCAATTCCTGTATCTTTAATAACCAATTTTTTTTCCTCTTCAATGTAAATATCTATATATCCTTCATGTGTATACTTCAATGAATTTGAAAGAATTTGTTTTAATACAAATAATAACCATTTTTCATCGGTTATTACCCTAACATCTTTTTCACTTAATTTTAGACTTATACCTTTATGAATAAAAATCTTCGAATAAGTTTTTACTGCTTTTTTTACTATACATAATAATGAATATTCTTCTAATCTTAAATCTGAAAACATATTTTCCAGTCTAAGATATTGAAGAGCCATATCTACATATTGTTCTATCTCGAAAAGTTGATTTGAAATATCTTCATATAATTCACAATTATTTAAATCCACTAAAAGATATGCACCCGAGAGAGGAGTCTTTATCTGATGAGTCCATAGTGTAAAATACTCTACTAATTCTGTATTTTTTTGATCAGTTTTTGTAATCAATTCCTTTTTATCTTGATACAACTTAGCAATCATATCTTGATACATCTTTTCTTCCAAAGTTTTTACTGTAGGAAGACTATCTATAGTAATATTTTCCTTAATATTTAATAATGATTTATAATTTTTAAAATATTTATATATATCCAGTATTATAAATATCAAGCTAAAATACCCACATATGAGTGTAGAATATAAAACTGTCTCTAATGGAAGAGAATAAATATAAAAAACTATTAAAAAAATAGATGCAAATATAATATAAACATAAATCCATACTCTTCTCTCTTTTACATATGATAAAAAAACATTTATATTCCTATCCATTTATTCCACCACATACCCTAATCCTTTTTTGGTCTTAATAAAATCATACACATTTATTGTTTCTAATTTTTTTCTCAATCTTGTTATATTTACAGTCAATGTATTATCATCAATAAAATTATCACTTTCCCACAATCTACTTATAAGTAGATTGCGAGATACTACTCCTCCTTGATTTTCCATAAGAACCTGCATAATTTTAAAATCATTTTTAGTAAGTTCTAACTTCTTATCTTTATAAGTAACAGAAGTATTATTCAAATTAAGTATAACACCACTGTGTTCCAAAAACTCTACTTGCCTTTGAAAGGAATATGTTCTTCTCATTAGAGCATTTATTTTCGCTATCAATACACTTAAATCAAAAGGTTTCACAATAAAATCATCCCCACCTATATCCATTGCCATTACCATATTCATATTATCACTTGTAGAAGAAATAAATATAATTGGTACTTTCGATAACTTTCTTATCTCACTACACCAATGATATCCATTATAGAAGGGTAATGAAATATCCAGTAAAACTAATTGAGGATTAAACTCTATAAATTCTTTTATAATATTTCTAAAATCTTTTATATATCTAACTTCATAATTCCACTTAATTAAATGTTTTGTAATTGCTTTTGCAATTACCATATCATCTTCTACAATCATTATTTTATACATAAATATCACCTTTTCAATAAAAAATTTATAATATTAGTATACATCAATTTCTAGTTTGTTATAAATAAAGACATAGAGGTAAATACCTCTATATCTTTATTTTAATTATACTTCGGCAATTCTAAGATAACTTTAAATAAATCTCCATCTATCTCAATATTAAATATTCCATCTTGTAACTCAATTAGACTCTTAGCTATAGAAAGTCCTAATCCACTACCTGGACTATGTCTAGATTCATCTCCTCTTTTAAATCTTTCCATTAATTCATCTGGAGATATATTAAGTTCATAAGCTGATATATTTTTAATGGCTAATCTTATATTATCTTTTGATTCTTCTATATCTATATACACCCTAGAACCTTCAAGAGTATATTTAAATACATTGGAAAATAGATTCTCTATAGACCTCCATAATAATCTACCGTCAGCCTTAACATAAAATCCTTCCTTGGGATTATTAATTTTAAATTCTAATTTAGATTCTTTTATTTTATCATTCAATTCTCCTAATCCTTGAGTAATAAGAGATAAAATATCTATCTTTTCATAATTCACTGGAATATTTCCACTATTAGCTTTAGATGCTTCAAATAAATCATCAGTTAATAATTTTAATCTCTGAGATTTTTTATCTATCACATCTATATACTCCTTCATTTTTTCAGGATCATCCTCCTGCTTCAATAAATCTACATAAGTAATTATAGATGTTAATGGTGTTCTTATATCATGAGAAACATTACTAATTAACTCTGTTTTTAATCGTTCACTCTTCACTTCATTTTCCACCGCCTGATTTAATCCCTCCGTAATAGTATTTATATTTTCTGCTAACTCTCTAAATTCTCCATTACTCTTTATATCTATTTCATGATTCAAATCTCCATCCTTAGCCTTACTTACACCTTCCTTTATAGCCTCAAATTCATTTACTTTCTTAAATGCTAACCATATAGCGAATCCAATAGTTATAGGAAACATAAAGAAAGTTCCTACTACCAATAATGGATACCCTATTACTATTAATATAACTTTTATTGCTGGACTTCCACTATCATATACATCCCGAGAAAATCTAAATATTTTATGGATTAATTTATAAGTTAATGAATATTTGATTAATGTTCTATTTTTTAAATGTTTAATCAATGATAGAACTAAAAGAAATCCCGCAACTGCAATCAATATTGTAATTGGAAGAAAAATTTCATAAATCATATCTCTATAGAAATTACCAATAATAACTATCTCTGTAGTTATTAATGCAATTGCTAAAATAACCTTTATATCATTATATATTTTATCAATAGAATTTAATTGTATATTATCATCATCAACTTTTCTTCCAATACTGTATATAAGATATATTAAAGCTATTAAAAATATAAATCCTAATATCAATAATTTATATACATTATCGGTTGCCAATTCTTTACGTTCTTGCCATTCATCCATTTTAGGATTCAAATATTCACTAGTAAAACCAATATATAATTTATTTTTAGAATCATTTAACTCATGAGTGATATCATTGAACCAATTATAATATTTATGTTCATTTATTGATTTAGGATAAACTTCAACATCTAATTTGTCATATATTAAGTATGAAGGTTGAGATTTAAAGTAATCTATGTTTTTATTTGAAATATTAGTAAATATGTCTTCTCCATTAGTAGCATAATATAAAATTCCTTCGTATTTATCTAATCTATTTAAGTGATTATTATATTGTCGTAAATCATCATTTATTTGTTCATTTTTCATTTTTTCAATCTGTTTTTTATTTTCTTCTTCAAATACTTTATAATTTTCTCTATCTGACAAATTAGGATTATAATTTTTAGAACTATCACTCCATTCATAAAATAGACTCTCAGTTCTTTCTTGTAGATAATCCTCATCAATTGTTTTACCTGATTTTATCTCTTTTTCATTTTTAAACTCTTTTATTAAGGAAATTAAATTTTCAGTAATTAAATCTAAATCACTAATAAACTCATAACTCTCATAATAACTATCCTGTGCAAAAATATCTAGATCTCCTTGGCTTTTATCAGTAAATTCTATAAATATATATATTCCTATACTAAAACATGCTATTGCAAGTATAAATGCTATAGTCTTAGTTATTGGTGAATAACTAAATCTTTTCAATTTTGTATCCAATACCCCACACCACCTTCAAATATTTTGGTTCCTTCGGATTTATCTCTATCTTTTCTCTTATTTTTCTTATATGAACTGCTACTGTATTCTCTGGATTAAAAGCTGTTTCCTTCCATACTTTTTCATATATTTCATCTATTGAATATACCTTTCCAGCATTTGCTGTCAATAATAATAGAATTTTATATTGTACCGGAGTAAGATTAACTTCTTCTCCATCTACCGTCACTTTTTTACTTTCATCATCAATAACTAATCCACCAGTCTTAAATACATTAATTTTCTCTGCTATACTTCCTAATGTAGTATATCTTCTAAGCTGAGATTTAACCCTTGCAATCAATTCTAATGGATTAAATGGTTTAGTAATATAATCATCTGCTCCCATATTTAATCCCATCACTTTATCCGTATCTTCTGTTTTAGCAGACAACATTATTACAGGTATATTTTTATACTCTCTTAATCTCATTGTAGCTCTTAAACCATCCATTTGAGGCATCATAATATCCATTATAACTAGATGAATTTCATTTTCTTCTATTATATCTAAAGCCTCTATTCCATTGTAACCTTTGAATACTTCATGACCTTCGTTTTTTAAATATATTTCTATTGCATCTACTATTTCTTTTTCATCATCACATATTAAAATATTCATCATAATACCTCCATTGCATAAATTTGTTCATATTATATCACACACCTCTATTATTTACTTCAATATAATAATAGCAATTAAATATTAATAAATACTTGATAAAAATCTTAAGATTTTCTTAAGAAGTAATAAAAGATGGCATATATGCCATCTTTTATTATCTATTTATTTTTTATATTTCCTATTTGTTTTAATACTATAGATACCGTTCCATCTACATTATTGATAAATTCTATCCTATCCTTATCATCGAAAAATTCAATCGGTACACTTATCTCTATCCCTGTATCAGTAACAATTTTTTGTTTTCTAAAATTTCTTTTTTGTATCTTTTCATTTACTTTAAAAGACTTTTCCTCTAAACCTTCTTTTTCCATTATATCTATATACTCTTTTTTCATTTCTACATTATTTTTAAATATAATATTAGCAACATCTTCTATATCTATCTCTTCCTTTGTTTTTAAAGATTCTACTACAGCTTTTTTAGCCTGTCCTACCTTTTCATAATCTCCTTCACAATTATTCTCTAAAAATTTCTTTGTTGTTTTGGTTAATATATTCACTTTTTCTTTCTCTGATCTCTTACTGCTACACTTTAAAAAAAGTCTAGATAAATAATACATTTTTTCACCATTTATATCATATTCTTTTTCCAACAATCTAATATCTAATGTGGTAAGATCAATCAATACACATTCATCTACTTTTTGATTTTCATTTGGTAATGAAGTCTTTTGCTTGACTATTGAATTAACCATTTTTTCATTAATCTGATCTACATTATGAATATAAGACGTTCTATAATTCAATTTAAATATACCTAAGTAATTTCTACCTTCATATATAAATATACTAAATAAAATATCTCCTGAAGGTATATCAGGATTTATTTTTATAATATCAAATAGCATCTCACTTAATTCTTTTGTATCATCTACAAATGTACTTAAATTATAAGATGTACAGATTTCCTTTATCCTATTAGAACCTTCATTAAATCTAGCTGGCCTCAATGAACCATCATTTAAAATTCGAAATATATGTTTTTCCAAAAATTCTTTTATATCATCTTCTAAGGGATGTTCTCCTTCAGATAAAACAGGTATTTCTAAATTATTATCTAATATATGAACTATCATCTTTTGTATTTCTAGCTGTTTTTCTTCCACTTTATATATACACTCCTTACAAAATTACTTTTTAGATTCATTAATATTTTATTTTATTAATTACATTATGTCTACAGATAACATAAAAAAGGAAGCCAAAAGCTTCCCTTTTCTAAATACTAATAACGTCCTCCAAAACCATAAGGCATAAATAATACTACTAATAGTAAGAAAAAGAATAGTAACTCACTACCTCCGTCAAATAGACCTCCTAATATTCCACCACGAGCTCCACTCATTAGAATACCCCCTTCAAAATATTGTACAAAGATTTTTAAAAGAAAATCTTTTCAATATAAAGTATGTAATAATAAAAAATTCTGTTACAATAAATTTTTCAATATAATATATTAATCCTTTATTTTTTCACTAAAACAATATATAATATAAGTTAGTACTATAACATGGTACTAATTTATATTATAATCTCGGAGGGAGGTGAACTGTTGCAAAAACACTTATGAACTTTATAAATATATATATATAAATTTTATAATGATACAACAACTAAATTTGTGATATAATATTAATTAACTATTGTGAATCCCATATATTGCGAAAGTAATATAGTCATAGGGTAGAACCTTGGGGGTATTAGTGCATAGATAAAACTACTTGCGTAAGTAGTTAGCGAAAACCAAGCAAATTTAGTAGATACAAGGGATTACACTAAAAAGTAAACTTGTATATGTACGATGCGTTGTATCGGAATTTAAGCCTTTGGACTATTATATCAAACTAGAGTAGCATATTCTAATGAATTGCAAAAT